>CALDTA010000161.1:0-2851 GCA_937924455.1 uncultured Deinococcales bacterium | reverse complement strand
GCCCCCTTAGATTCACTTGCGGCTTTCGATAAAGTTTTGATTTCAGGTTCGTAAAGTCTGTCGTATTGAGCATCGTAGTCAGCTCCTGAATTAAATTCTCTTAAATCTTGTATGTTTGAATACTCCAATTCATAATAGTTGCTAGCTGTTTTCTACCCTTAAAACAGGGTATCATAATTGACATGGGTACTAATTCTATAGAAGTTGTTTCAGCATGTCCCTGTGGTAATGGAAATTATGCAAGCTGTTGTCAGCCTTATCATACAGCTAAAGCATATCCAGAAACAGCAGAGCAGCTTATGCGTTCACGTTATAGCGCTTATGCACTGAGGCAAGTTACTTATCTTTACGACACCACGCACCCAAGTTCTCGGCATTCTGGATTAAAAGAAGCGATTGTGAGTTGGGCTGATAGTGCGACCTTTGTCAATTTGACAATTCGTGGAACTAAGGCGGGAACTAAAAAAGACAAAACAGGTACAGTTGATTTCATAGCAACCTATGCAGAAGCAGGTGTGATGAAGCAGCGTCAGGAAAATTCGCTATTTGAAAAAGTGAAAAAGCGTTGGTATTACGTAGGGTCCGTAGCGTAATGGTGTGTCCACATTTTAGGTGAGGGATAGTTAGGTGCAGGGTAAAGGTCTTGAATGTTCTATGTGGACACACCTTAGAGTTTTTTTACTTTGCTGCAAAAAACATCTTAGTAGGTGAAGTATCGCTTAAATTTTGAATGCACCTGCGGAGTAATATTTTTATCTGTGATGTTCTCTTGGTGACTTACCTGTTAGGCGCGTGAAAAGTTGATAGCCCATCCAGCGAAACGGTTCTAAGGGAATAGGGGAGAATTTCGATTCTACAAATGGCATGTCTTGCCATTTTTCCATATCTCCTGCGTAGATGTCTGTTAAGACTCTACCTGCCATGTTGGCTGCGGTAAGACCATGTCCGCTATAGCCAAGTCCGTAGTATATGTTGTTATGTTCGCCTGTTACACCCATTGAGCAATTGCGTTTTAGGCTGATGGCGAGTGGTCCAGTCCACTTGTGGGATATCTCTAGGCTTTTAGTTTCTGGTAGGTAATTTGTTAATGTTGAGCGCATGTCAGTGAAGGCTCGAGCTGGCGGGTTGTGAATCACAGTGCCATTGTTAAATTTATAGTCGTAAGACAAATTGCTACCACCCCCAAACACAAGATGCCCTTCAAGCGTTTTTGAAGCGTAGCTAATGCGGTTCAAATCATCAGCAAAAGCTGCTGTACCTCGCCAGCCTATGTTTTGAAATGTTGACTCGCTTTGCGCTTTAGTAGCAAAAACATAAGAATGCAGAGGAAAGTAGGCTTTGCGAAAGTAGCCAAGTTTGCCTGTATAGGCATTGGTTGCTAGAACAATAGCTTTAGCTTTTACACTGCCTTGAGGGGTTTCAAGCGTGATTGTGCTACCTTCCTGAATGTTGGTGACAGGTGTATTTTCAAAAATCTCTACGCCTTGTGCTTGTAAGACAGGTCTCAGTTCACGAAGATACTGCACACCATTCAGTTGCCCCTCACTACTATCGAGCAGTCCACCATAGACACCATTGAGTGCAATCTTTTGTTTGAGTTCTTCAGCGTTTAACCACTGAATTGGGATACCAAGACTTTGGTAATAGGCAGCATCTGCCTCTGCTGCTTCAGCCCTTTTTTCATCGGTAAAGACTTCAAAGCAACCATCTCGCCTATAGCTTACCTTTAGCTTGTGCTTTTTGATGATATTTTCGATGTCTTCGATTGTGTCGTGTGTAGCAGTGTAGACAGCTTTGGTCATTTCGTCTGTCATGCTGCCTGTGCCATATACCCAGTTGAGCATCATGCCACCATTACGACCGCTTGCGCCATTGGCAAGTAACTTGCCTTCGAGCAACACAATCGATTTTTCTGGAAATCTCTGACTTAAGTGGTAAGCCGTAGAAACACCAGTAAAGCCACCACCAATGATAGCAACGTCACAGTCAAGCTCACCACTTAATGCAGGTGTAGCCTCATAATCAGGCGTATAAGATGCCCAAAGGGAGGTGTTATCGTCTATCTCTAGTTTTTCCCAGCTTGTAGGATAGCTAAATTTAGAGACAAGCGTTGCTGCCCTGAAGGCTTGTTGTTCGATTTGTTTTGTGATGCCCATAAGTTAAAGTCAGTCTAGATGGCTGCCTGAATAGCTTTCTGATGAATAGCTTGGAGATTCCCAAACAATGAGCATGGCAGCATTGCCAGCGTCGTAGTCTACTTCGTAGCTTTGTACGACAGCTTTGGCTTCAAAGCCATTTTTCATTTGGACACTGACAGTTGGGTCTACAATCTCACCTTTGATGACTAACTCACCATAGTCTTGTTGTGTATATTCATTGCGGTAATTGTCATAACCTTTTAACATGCCGCAAGCGAACATCCCTTTGAGGTTTTCTTGCTTTACATAATCAAAACGTGCCGTGTAAAGCGAAGAACCTACACCTTTGCCTTGATAGTCAGGATGTACAGAGCATTCCACACCGTAGAGCCATTCACCTTCATTGTTGTGTTTTGGTATCTCTACTGAGCCAATCATTTCTAGCCATGGCAGAGGGGTATACTCTGGTGAATAATGTGTACGCATGGTGATGGCTGTGCCAAGCACCACCTCTTCACCATCTATGTCTGTCACTGCTACAAAGTGCCCTGTAGGATGTTTACTGATTTGCGTTAGCACTTGATTTGCTTCGGGGAAGCTAATGTGTAAATCATCGATGTCATCACCATGTGCGAGTTTAATAACATTACTGATAGCTTGGCAGTGTCGTTCTTGAGAGTTGATGATTTTATAAGACAAGTCAGGCTTGCTGA
>CALDTA010000160.1:0-11978 GCA_937924455.1 uncultured Deinococcales bacterium | reverse complement strand
TATGCAAGAAAGCACCATTAATGTATAATATGGCTATACCAATAGTTAGTGTTGAGCTATTAACCTGTATTGATAGCTTGTTGTAATTAATAGCTTGCAGAAAGAATGATGATATTCAGTGCCTAAAATTGCTGCCTACTTTAGTTTAGCAACATTGCCACTCGATAGAGAGGCAGAGAAACCATTGCATAGGCAGCTCTATGAAAAGTTACAAAAAGAGATTTTAGAAGGGCGTTTACCACCTGGTACACGGTTGCCACCAACGCGTGCTTTAGCGACAGAATTATCACTATCCAGAAATACTGTAGGTCGTGCTTATGAGCAGTTGGTGGATGAGGGTTACTTAGAAAGTAAGATTGGTTCAGGAACAAGAGTTACGCAAACACTTCCCGAACAAATGCTTAGTGTGCCTGGCAATGACCCGGCAACTTATATAGAAGAAAAACCTGTTGTTAAAAAAGACGTTAAGCTTTCAAAACGTGGGGAGGCTGTTGTAAATGCCAAAGGATATTACTGGGGGTCGGGGGAGGCTCGAGCCTTCTCTCCAGCCCTCCCAGCACTGGACGCCTTTCCATATAAAGTGTGGGAAAAGTGCTTACACCAAAGCTTGCGACAGCTCAATACCAATCATTTAGGCTACCAAGATGTCATGGGTTTTTGGGGGCTTCGTGAAGAGCTTTCTAACTACTTAAAAGTTGCTAGAGGTGTGCGTTGTAACCCTGAACAGATCATGATTACAGGAGGCACACAACAAGCATTAGAGCTTATCACCAGTCTTTTAGTTGATGAAGGTGATGAAGTCTGGGTTGAGAATCCAAGCTTTAGTGGTATTCAAGTTGTGTTGCAATCACAGCTTGCTAAGCTTGTTCCTGTGAGTGTTGACAGTGAAGGTTTAGTTGTCGATGAGGGCATCGAAAAAGCGGAAAGTGCTCGTATGGTCTATATATCTCCATCGCACCAATACCCTCTAGGTGTCACCATGAGCCTGACCCGTAGGTTAAAGCTATTGCAGTGGGCACAGGAGCAGACTACATGGATTATAGAAGATGATTACGATAGCGAGTACCGTTATGAAGGCTATCCACTAGCTGCACTTCAGGGTTTAGATACATCGGGGCAGGTTATTTATTTAGGAACGTTTAGCAAGATTATTGCCCCAACATTACGAATCGGCTATATTGTTGTTCCTCAAGAACTTATCGAGCCTATAAAAGCTGCAAGGCGCATACGTGATCGTGGTCAAAACCTTTTGGTGCAAATTGCTTTAGCTAACTTTATCAAAGAAGGTCATTTTGCAAGGCATATTAGACGGATGCGTGCGCTTTACGTAAAGCGTCAAAAGCTATTAATTCAAGAAATAAATAAAGAAGGGCAAGATGTTCTAACAGTAGAACCTCATGCAGCAGGTCTGCACCTTATAGCTTGGTTCAAAAAGCCAAACAGTACCATTAATGAGGTAACACTGTCACAGCGATTATTACAAAAAGACATTGATGCACCTCCACTGTCACGCTTTGCCTTTAATGACTTAGGTAGGCAGGGCTTACTGCTAGGCTATAGTGCACCAGAGCATGAAATTATTGCTGCAGCTAGGATGCTTAGGATTGTTTTAGCAGAGATGCAAGAGCAGCAATGATTAATTCTTAGCTTTATACTGATCTAGCTTTACGCTGATTTAACTCTATACTGACCTAACTCTACACACTTAATGGCGCTACATACTTAATGGGTTTAACTATAGTGCTATCGAGGCGGGCGTTTTGTTAAACCTAACTTCTTACGAACATCTTCTGGACCCATGATTTTAGCCCCTAAACTTTCAATAATGCCAACAGCATGTGCGACTAGCTGCTCATTAGTAGCTAACTCACCTCGTTTAATCATGAGGTTATCTTCTAAGCCAACACGCACATTACCCCCTGCTAGAACTGCAGCAGCAACATATGGCATCTGGTGTCTTCCTAAGCTAAAAGCTGACCAGTTCCAGTCCGAAGGAACGTTGTTAACCATGGCCATAAAGGTATTTAAGTCATCTGGTGCTCCCCATGGAACGCCCATACAAAGTTGTACAAGCGCTGGGCTTTTTAAGATGCCATCATTGACAAGCTGTTTTGCATACCACAAATGACCTGTGTCAAAGGCTTCAATCTCAGGGCACACCCCTAAGTCAGTCATCATTTGCCCCATAGCTTGTAGCATACCTGGGGTATTTGTCATGACGTAATCAGCTTCTGCAAAGTTCATGGTGCCACAATCCAGTGTGCAAATTTCAGGTAGGCAATCTGCTATGTGTGCCACACGTTCAGTTGCACCTATCATGTCTGTACCGTCTTTTGGAGGTAATGGATTTTCAATGCCACCAAATACTATGTCGCCACCCATACCTGCTGTTAAATTCAAAACCACATCGACATCAGCATCACGAATACGCTCGGTGACTTCTCTATAAAGTTTTAAGTCACGTGCAGGTGTACCTGTCTCAGGGTCGCGAACATGACAATGAACAATAGCTGCCCCAGCCTTTGCAGCAGCAATAGCACTTTCTGCAATTTGTTGTGGGCTACGTGGTACGTGTGGACTACGGTCTTGGGTACTTCCTGAACCTGTAACAGCACAAGTGATGAATACATCTCTATTCATTTCGAGTGGCATAATTTTCTCCTAAATTTGTGTTTGGAGTTTACCTTTTTGCGGTATCGATTATCAAGCTATTAAACGTTTGAAGGTGCATTCTTGTATTGGATGCCAAGCAACTTAAAAACATATTACTTTCGCTAGCATCCAGCTTGCGGATACACCCGATGTTAAGAGGATATACTAATTTTGATGTAGCTCTATATAGCAATACATAGTTCTATATAGTTTTATGGTTTTTCTTGAGCAAGAAGTGTCAGGAATAAATCTTTTAGATCTAACAAACTTGATGGTACAGAGAGTATTGGAAGGTCATGACCATATACAATCAGAGGCACAGGATTTCGCGTATGTCCTTTGGTACTTTTATCTTCTAAATTACCGTGGTCAGACGTAATGACTAAGGTATGTGACTGAGTTGCATCAAGTTGTTTGATGATACCTGAAATAAATGAATCAAGTACTTCGATAAGCTTGACGCAGTCAGCAAAGTCAAAGCGGTGCCCTGCTCTATCGCTCAACCAAAAGTCAAATACGGTTAAATCTGTTTCGCTAGCAACAGTCACTAAACGTTTAGTTGCTTCAATCGGGGTATATACAAGTCCATTTGAATAGTCTGAAAAATATCTTCCTGTTATATCAGCAGCAATGGCATGACCTTGAGCATAATCATCAAAATTGCGTTTTTTGACCCCTGCTTTGTCTAGAGCGTAAGTAAGTGAGCTGAGACGTAGCTTTCTATTCTCTAATGCGTCAAAGTAGCCCTGTGGATAAGCATTTGCCAACGCCACCCTTTTACCATCGTTGACTAAATCACTAAATAGTGTGCCTTCATCTAAGAACTTGAGCAAGGTAGGACCAGGCCATGGTCCTACATGCCGCCCTAAAACTTCAGAAGCATTGCGCCCTGTCACAATCGTTGCTTGTCCTGTGGCAGATTGAGGTAAGCCCTCAGTATTCAGATTTGCATCGATAGCTTGGATTAATTTAGTTTTGCTATGTTCAGGTCTAAATGCACTCTTATGCAAGCTGCCTGATAATTCATCTAAACAAGGCGTTTTTGCTGAAACAAAAGGATTGATAGTGGCATCATCACTACCAATACCTACACCATCAAGAAACAAAAAGATGACTCCTTTTTGTTTTGCTTGCTTTTTAAGTTGCAAGGTGATTATTCGCTATCTTTAGATTTATTGCGTTTGTGGCTGCGTTGATAGCTATCACGACGACTTCGTCCACTTTGAGATGGTCTTGACCGTTTTGATCGATTTGATTTTTTCGGTTTGCCAGAAGATGGCTTATTGCTTGAGCTGCTTGAGCTGCTTGAGCTGCTTGAATTACTTGAGTTACTTGAGCTGCTTGAGTTACTGCTAGCATCTGAGCGGTTTTGCCCTTTGCCCTTTGTAGTTTGTTTATCGCTACGATTGTTACTGCTATTGCTGCCCCGACCTCGACCTCTTTTACTGCTTTTACTGCGACCACTTCGACGGTTGTTGCGACCACTTCGTCCGCTAGAGCGATTGCGCCTATTGCTATGACGGATATCGTCGTTGAGATAGCCTTCTTCTTCACTAAAGGATTCAAGCTCTGCTTCGATGACTTGTTGTCCAATGCGTTGATTTAGCTTAAGAATGTTGTGAGGTGCTTCACTGTCTATGTAAACCAGACTGCCCCCCGGATGTAACTCGAAAACACGTGCTACTTTGAGCTCTCCTGCTAGCTCGAGCTCAACCTCTGGCAGTTGTCTAATGGTTACGTCTCTTCCTAGCATCGGCACACGCGTATGTTCCTGCTCAGCAGGAATAAAACGCAATTGGTAGAGGAGTCCTAAAGGATCTTGGTAAGGCAAAAGGTAAGGTGCACTGGCACTATCACCACCATCTTTAAAGACCTTAACTAAGCCTGCACCTTTATCGAAGCGCACTTCGTAGCTGCGTTTATGGTTTTTATCTTGATTCTCTTCTCGAAAATACAAGCTATGAAAATCAGGACGATACAAACGGCTGGATTGTTTGACAATTTTCTCGTCAAGACTTCCTTGCAGGTTTAATTTACTTTCTAGATAGACAATTCGGCGATTCTCTTGACTACGCAGTACTTGAGAACCAATCGAACGACCTCGTATTTTTAATGTGTAGCGACAACTTTCAATCGTCATAATTATTAGCCCTGTGTCAAAGATTGTGTCAAAGATATGGGGTTATCGATGCCTATTATGCAAACCCCCTAATGGGCATAGCCCATCCTACAAATTTATGCTACATCTAATTTTGGAATATTTTCAAAAGCAGCAGTGATAGCTATTCTTAGTATAGCAGAATTTAAGTGTAACAGATATTGCGATGTGAGTTTATCAGAGGTGCGTTTGAAATTTAGTGGATACATCAGACTATTGAGATGTTTTTGTAGCGCAGCGAAAAAAACTCTGAGGTATGTCTGCATAAAATTTTCAAACAGTTTAGGTCAAACCTAGATATTAATTGCCCTTCACTATGCAGACACGCCATTTTATCAGTTTTACCAGTAATTGGTGCAGCTACGTCCAGATGCATCTAAGCTGTATGTTTTTTGCCAAAAGCTATAGCCAAGGCTATTGGTATAGTCACAGAAATCATCGGCATGATGTTCGTAAATAGCGCCAAAGACAGCTTTGCCCGCTTCGACAAAGGGCAAGAGCATTTCACATTCTCGGTAGCTGATGCACTCTTCGTTGAGCGCCCAATCAAAGTAAGGCTCGAGCTCACGTACCTGCTCAAGATTATTTTTTAAGCCAATGGATAAACCACGTTTATGTGCTTCAGTTGCTAGCATGATGTTGTAGCTAAGTTGGTCTTCGGGTGTTAAAGGTCTACCCGTATTGTTGCTGTAAGCATCAACATTGTCGGGTTCAACCCCATCACAGCCTTTTTTGACTGCTAAGTCCATACGACTAGTCATGATAGCTTTTAGTTCATCAAGGTAGCGAATATCAAGCCACCATTCATTCCAGTGTTGCATTTTGTTGGCAAGTAATTCTCTTGGAAATAGATGAGCATCTGAACGCCAAGGCTCAAAACTACCAGCACTAAAGTAGCAAATCACTACTTTGCCATCAGCTTGAAGTTCTTGGATGGTTGTTTCGTGGGTATCAAATAGGTCAATGTCGTACATGTCTACATCAAGAGAAGTATCTATACGACCTGTAAGTTGCCAGTGGAAGGTTGTTCCTGGCTTAGGTTGCCATATTTTGCCTGAGCGGACTCCTGGACGGTAGTCTGTTTGCTGCTTGTAAAACTTGTATGCATAGAGAAACACGACAGCTAAAAGAACGAGTAAAGCAAGAATGGTTAAAATTCTAGACCATTTTGCACCTGGACCTTTTGCACCTGCACCTTTTTGATTGGTGTTCGTTTGGTTGGTGTTAGTTGTGTTGTCGTTAGTTTGATAATCTGATTCTTGCATACTGCCCAATAATTGGCGAAGCCCTATAAGATGTGTCTTAAAATAATTTAAGTGCGAAACACGTCCCTAATGTGTTTCATACTTATAGAGCTTACAACCAATTCTCCCTAAAAACCCTGTATTACAACAAGCTTATCTACATAGATAACTCATCAAACACAAAACTTAGAGATATGAGATATCTCTAGGCGGCATGGGTGAGAAGTTTTTGCATGTAGGCTTGGTGATACCAAGAAATAGTGGCAGCAATGTCTTTGCTTAAGTTATTACGTGGTTGAAAGTTCAAGTACTCAATTGCTTTTCGAATATCTATTTGCTTTCCCTCTTGCTGCTCTAAATACGAAGGTAAAGACTCAGTCTGGCTATTAATAGTTAGTTCAGGATAGTAAGTATCAAAAGCTTTGGTGATATTTTCAAAAAGGTTCTGCAAACTTAGGTAATAGCCTGAAGTGATATCGTAGCTTTGACCAGAAGCAGCATCATTAGCAATTGCTGCCAAAATATTTGCCTGTACGACATCATCGATATAAACAAAATCTCTAGCATTGTTTTCTGAACCATAAAGCGTACATTGCTGGTCATTTAAGAGTTGGTCAATCCAGTAAGGTACAAGTGCTGGATTGCTAGAGTGATTTTGTTGGCGTTTGCCAAATACATTGTGATAACGCAAGGCAATGCTTGTTAGAGGCGGACTATTACGATGTGATGTTGTCGTAAAAAGCTCGTTGATGTAGGTATTTGATGCAAAGGGGGTATTGAGGGCAGCAGCAGGGCTCGAGCTAGCATATACAAATCGTTTTATGCCATTTTCTTGGGCAGCTTCCATAACATTTAAAAAGCCACATACATTCACACGATTAACTTCACTGCTATCCGCTGATTGACTATTTAACCCTGCGTGATGCAGTACATAATCAACATCTTGTATCGCAGCTTTACATTCTGAAAACCTTGTGATGTCTGCTTTTCGAAAGCTAAAACGTGACCAGCGTCTTTTAGATACAGAGGCTTGTACGTCTAATAGTGTTTGGCTCGAGCCAACACTAAAATTATCTAGACCAATAACTTCTTGATCCAACCTGAGTAGGGTTTCCAAGATATTTGAGCCAACAAAACCTGCTACGCCAGTAATCAACCAGCGTTTTGGTCGTGCTCTTAAATTTTCTTGTACTCTCAAATAATGTTCCATAATTAACCAGTTGTATCAAATGTATGAATTTTGCTGTACGTTACTTCCGTTTGATATTTATTTGGTCTTGAGTAGAAGTTGCACTAAATAATTAAAAAGCGATTCAAAGATTATAGAAGAATGCAAGTTAAACGCAAGATACCTGCACTAGTGTGATACGCAGTGTGTCGAAAAAATGTCGAATGAAGGATATATGAAGAATGTATTGATAGTTAGAAATTTGGAGAATACAGAGATTTACTCATTATCTTTGCATTAAAAACACATAACCCTGCTTAATGGGAAAAGTTTAAAGACAAGTTATGCATTTTGAAGCTCATAATTAAGCCACAATTTCTATAATGTAAGTCAGTATTTTGCAAGCTTATCAGTGGCCTACTATATATCAGTGACTTACTTTTATCAGTGGACTACTAGTGGTTATTGGTAATGTTGCGATTTAGCTAAACTTTTTAAAGTTTTGTTAGTTCAAAGCTGTGTTAGTTAAAGCTGTGTTGGTCAAAGATGTATTAGTTACAGTCTTAAGTGTATTGATAGTTGTAAATTTTTATTTGAGACTTCCCTAAACTAAGTCTTTAAAAAATCGCACTTTAAGAAGTTGTAATTGTTAAACATAAAGAGTGTTCACAAAACTGTGAACACTTTTTCTGGCGCAAACATTAAAATGTTTTTTAGGAGACGGTGTACTTACAAATTTCCATAGCTTAAAGCAAATATCTCACAGATATTATATAGATATTACACAGATTTATAATTGCTTATAACTTGTGTTTATATGTGTATTGAACTTTAGAAGGTGTATAAGAAAGATTTTAGCTATTTGTAAATGTTATTTCGTACGTATTGCTTCTTAGATGTATGCGCTGATTTGTTCGAAATAGAAAATTTTAGGGAGAAAATATATGGATGACAAACTATCTAGTAATGGGGCGAAAAGTCCTATTACTATTAATAACAGTCCATATGATTCACTCTATGATATTGACCAAAGACAAAATAATCTAAATGATTTTGAGCTTGATAACTTGGAGCTTGATGGTCTTGAATTGGATAGCCTTGAACTAAATGGACTTGATTTAGATAGTGCTACAGGGGAAGTTGTTCCTACTGATTCTAATCTTGCTGATGCTAATCTTATATTGACTAAACATCAGAATAAAGAAGACTTAGCTAATCATCTCCAGAGAACTTCTAGTACACGTAATTATGGCGATTCTCGATTTTATCTAAAACTCTTTGGTTCACCACGTCTCTATTACCTTAATAACCATGTCAAACTTGGAACCCGTAAAGCTATGGCCTTACTGTGCTACTTAGCCATACGCCAAGCACCTGTGCAAAGACATGAGCTGGATGCATTGCTCTGGCCTGAAAAAGACGAAAAGCGTGCAAGACGTAGTTTGCGGGACGAAATTTCAAGAATTAACCGAACCATAGGTGAAGATATTGTTCTTAGCTCTGGGCAGGAACTGAGTTTATCGACGGATATTGCTGTTGATGTATGGAAGTTTAGTGAGACTATCGAAAGTTTAAGCAGTCTTGAAGAGATTGATATTAGTACCTTTGAAGAGGTTGTATCTTTATATGATGGTCAATTGCTTGCTGGTTTTCATATTCAAAATGCACAACCTTTTGAAGACTGGATTGAGTTAGAACGAGAAAACTGTCAACATGATTACCTTGAAGCACTGTTAAGCCTTAGCCACGGAGCAAAAAATTATGGTAATTACACCACTGCTGTAAATTATATGCAGAAGGCTATAGAGGTAAGTCCTTATACAGAAGAGTATTATCTATATGCGATTGAATATGCACTACTCAACGGTGATCGCTCACGAGCACAAAAGTTACACCAAGATATTGAAGTGGTTTTACAGAAGGAATTTGCTGAAGGTACTAGTGAAAACTTCAAGACCAGAGTTGCTGCCTTAGGCTTAAATACGGTTGAAAAAGACTTAGCTACAGCGATTACGGGTATTGAGCTTAGTAGTGAGACTGTAGTGAAGCAAGCTGAATCTGTAACTGATAGTACGCAATATAAAAACAATCTGTATGAAGATGCACTGCCATTCATTGGTAGAGAAGATGAGTTACGACGTTTGGATAATCTTATTTGGGAAGATGACTGCAAACTGATTTCACTGGTTGGTTTAGGTGGTATTGGGAAAACCCGACTTGCAAAGCAAGCAGCATCGCTATCTCAAGCGCATTTCCCAGATGGTGTTTGGTTTATTCCTATTGAGAAGTTAGATACACCGCATGAGCTTTTTTCTGTGATTGCTGATTGTCTTTCTCTAAGCCTAGAATCAATGTCTGCCTATACTGCGTGTATGCAACACTTAAAGTCAAAGCGAATGCTTTTGATTTTAGATAACTTAACAAATAATCCAACCATTAGAAAACATATCAAAACTATCTTGCGCCTGAGAGCGGGGAAAATCTTGGTGACATCAACACAACACTTAGGTCTACAAGAAGAGTGGATATTTGATGTACGAGGTTTAGCTCTACCAAGCAGTGTGTTGCCAGATTTTGACGAAGCCATCTTTGATAAGTCTAATTCTAGAGATGCCGAACTTTTTGTGGCAAAACTAAAAAGCTTAGATGCAATTCGTTTGTTTATAGAGAGTGCCAAGCAGACGCAACCAGATTTTAAGTTTTCTACTGAAAATGCTAAAGATGTGATTACAATTTGCGAAGCTACTGACGGTATACCATTAGGTCTACAGTTGGCAGCTCGCCGACTCCGTACACTTTCTTGTGAAGAGCTAGCAGAAGAAATTCGACGTGGTAGTGATGTGCTTAGAACCACATTTTGGGACGTACCTGATAATCAGAGGAGCCTTAGAGCGGTTTTTCAAAGTGCTTATGATAGCCTGCGTGACCCTGAAAAGGAACTATACCGAAAGCTTGCCCAGTTTGAAGGCAGTTTTGATAGGTATCAGGCAAGAGAATTGACAGGTGCTACCACAGTTGATTTGGCACATTTTGTTGAACGTTCTTTGCTGATTAAAGACGCAAAAGGCGTGTATCAAATGCTGAATTTTGTTCGTCATTATATTGATGATTTGGTATAGCTACTCAAAGAGCGAAAACAGTATAGAATTAACTTAAACCACATCAATTTAAAGCAATAGACTTAACTGCTTCAATGACTTTGTCTTGTTGTTCTTCTGTGAGATTTGGATAGATAGGTAGACATAGGATGCTACTGGCAGCAGCTCGAGCCCGCCCTATATCCCCACGTTCGCAGCCCTTCAAAGGTGGTAAATCAGCCAAAGTATGTGGATAATAACGTCTAGCACCAATACCTTTTTCAGCTAATTGCTCTAAAAAATTCTGCCTGTCATCAACCATGATGTTGTAAAGATGATAAACACTTTCACCACGTGTTTGCAGAAGCTTTAGGGATTTGTTTTCAGCAAGTGGAGCAAAGGCTTCATTGTATCGTTGTGCTATTACTCTACGTTGTTCGTTCCACTTATCTATGTATGCAAATTTTTTCGACAAAACGCCCGCTTGCAAGGCATCAAGTCGAGAAGTGTAACCAACGTCATTGTGGTAGTAATCGCCTACAGTTGCATGTACACGCAATTCTGTAACCTTCTGTGCCAAAGCTGCGTCATCGGTTGTGACCATGCCTGCATCACCAGCAGCGCCAAGATTTTTAGTTGGGTAAAAAGAGTAGGTCGTTATGTCAGACCATTGCCCTACATAGTTGCCATTTAGCGAAGCTCCTACTGCTTGGGCAGCATCTTCTATGATTTTGAGAGTGTGCTTTTTGGCAATATTAACCAGCTCAGGCATGTTTGCAGGTATGCCGTAAAGATGGACTGGCATGATTGCTTTGGTATTTTCAGTAATAGCAGCTTCTGTTGCCTTTGGGCAGAGCGTAAGGCATTCATCGACATCGACTAATACAGGTGTTGCACCAACGACTAGCACTGCTTCTGCTGAAGCATAAAAGGTTAGGGCAGGAACAATGACTTCATCACCATGACCTATGTTTAAGGCACGTAAGCTTAGGACAAGTGCATCGGTACCATTTGCTACGCCAACTGCGTGCTTTGTTGCATAGCGCTTTGCGAAGTCTGCTTCGAAAGAACTAACAGGTTCACCTAGGATGAAGGCTTGTTTACGTAATAGGTCGACGACTACGTTTTCTAGCTCGAGCTGTAAGTCAGCCTCAACACTAAGGTCAAATAGGGGAACCATAGATGAAATCAAAAGTTGTAGTAGATAACTACTGCAACAAGAATACCCAATAGGGTTCCAACAATCACTTGTGGTACCGTGTGCCCCAACAAAGTTTTGAGTGCCTTTGGCTGAAATCCCTCTTCAAAAAGGTGAGGTAATTCTTTGACAATTTCATTGAGGATTTCTGCATGTAAACCTGCTGCCCGTCGTACTCCTTTTGCATCATAGATGACAATGTAGCTAAAGACAGCTGCGATTGCAAAATAAGCGCTGTTAAACCCTTCTTGCAAACCAATCATGACAGAGAGCGCGGCTACAGAGGCAGAGTGAGATGATGGCATACCACCTGTATCCCACAAGCGTCGTAAATCTAATTTTTTGTCAGTCAAAAACTCAATAACAACCTTGAGCATTTGTGCTATGGCACTTGCAATTAGGGCTGCCCAAAGTGGGCGATTGTAAACTACATCAAGTAACATGAAGTATCCTTAAGAAGATCGTAAGAAGGTAGCTAGTA
>CALDTA010000159.1:0-6990 GCA_937924455.1 uncultured Deinococcales bacterium | reverse complement strand
TTTGGAAGCTATGGGTGCAGACATTCGTTTAGGCGAATCGGTAACGTCTGCAAGCAGTACAAGCGTGATATTAGCATCAGGTGAAGTCATTCCAAGCCATACACTGGTTTGGGCAGCAGGTGTTCGAGCACATCCTTTAGCAGAAGCTTTAAACATAGAACTGACTCGTGGTTACAGAATTGCTGTTGATGCAGACCTAAGTATCCCCACCAAAAAGAATGTTTTTGTTGCAGGTGACTTAGCTGGTGCAACAAATAGCGAAGGTACGTTACTTCCACAGCTTTGCCCAGTAGCAATTCAACAAGGTAGTCATGTTGCCAAGCAAATCATAGCTGACCTAAAAGGCGAGTCTAGGAAAGACTTTAAGTATTTTGATAAAGGCACGATGGCAATTGTTGGGCGCAATGCAGGTATTGCTGAGATGTCACCACAACTAAGTGGTCTTAAGCTTCGTGGTTTCATTGGCTGGTTAGCGTGGCTCTTTTTGCACATTGTTTACTTAATTGGTTTTCAAAATCGTTTTCTGGTATTGAGTAATTGGTTTTACAGCTACATCAGCAGAGACCGTCATGCAAGGTTGATTATTAAAACGGTAACGAATGAGTTTTTTGATGTGCATGAAGTAGAAAGAAAACAAGCTTCAGGCTGACTTCAAAGATACAGTTCAATGTGATTCGTTTTTGATTCGTTTTTGATTCGTATATACCATCTAAGTACTACTTAAGTGCTAGGGCGTATTAGGGAGACTTATGTTTGTAAGGAACTTGTTGATTCGTGAACTGTCAGTAATTCGCCATGCATTCTCAAATCCCAAAAAAGAAACTGGAGCAAAAGCTGTTTTTGAAAATAGTCTGGGTGATACCTTTGGAATGACAGTAGGTATTAGTGCTTTAGGCATTTTTGAAGGCTTTGCAATTCATTTTCTGGTGATGCAATACAGTCATATCATTGCATGGCTCTTAACAGCATCAACCCTTTACTTTTTGATTTGGCTTTGGGGAGATTTTAATGCGCTTCGTTCTCACCATAGTTATATTGATGACGATGTACTCCATGTTCGTCTTGGTTTGAGGCATAATGTAGATATTGCTTTGAAAGATATAGCGTCTTATGAGTGTGGAGATGTTGACATAGATACGACTAAAAACCCTATGCCTTTAAATTCTATAGTTTCAAACTCCAGATTCTTAAAATCTAGTTTGAGTAAAAAGGTAAATCTAATTATCACAACAACACACCCAGTGAAAGTGCCTACACCATTTGGGCAAGAAAAAATGGTCGATAGTATTGGATTAAATTTACGTGATGTCAATGAGGCAAAACTTGTATTTGAACAAATGGGTATCACCTCGCTAACCCAAAAAGGTTAATTGCGTATACCTCTTGTGGTAGATGCCCACCCGTAGCAAGCTTCTGTAACATTGTTGTATAAGGAGTTTGAGACATGAAAACAATTCAAACAGCAAGAAAATTCGTTAAGTTTATCGGCATAAGTTTAGTTTTATTAGGTATAGCTCTAGGAAGCTGGACAGCATTCAATCAAGTGTTTACGGACTCTGCTAAAGAGAGGTACATTCAGAGTGAAAGTTATCAGGTGCATGAGCATAATCACGGTGACGATAGTCTAAAAGCATTTAACTACAGTTCATCTGATGAAGACGAAGAATTTAGCCATCCAATCATTCGTAACGAACAAATCTATGATTCGGAAAATTTTAGAATTCACTACACTCTCAGAGGTGAAGATAAGGTAGATAGAAGGGATGACAACGATAACGGAGTGCCTGACTATGTTGAAGATATTGCTCGTACTGCTGAAGAAGTAAAAGCTAAAGAACTTGCACTTGGTTGGGCACATCCACCAAAAGATGGTAATTGGGGTGGCAATGACCTATATGACATCTACCTACTTGCTGAAACTGAAGGCGGTGGCTTCGTAGATGGTGGTAGTGGTGAAGCAGTTGTTGGTGATAATCCATTTACACCAAATGTTAAAGAAATCAATGCAGCACTTTCATACATGGCATTGCCACCAGAATATCAAGAAGACAGCTTAGAAGAATCACGTGACTACCTGAAAGTGCTGATAGCACATGAATACCTCCATGCCATTCAGTTTGGTTATGACGCAGAAGAACCCAATGATTGGTTTTGGGAAGGTGGCGCAAACTGGATAGAAGAACGTTTATATGATCGTGTGAACAGTCCGCATGAAACGCTTGAGTCTGTATTCAAATCAACAGATAGCTGTCAAGCAAGCTATGGTGGTGAAGTTCGCATAGAAGATGCAGACCGTGTTTATGGCATGTGGGTGTACTGGCAGTACCTAGCCGAACGCTATCATCCAGATATGTTGATGCTTGTTTGGGAAGAAGCTCGTTTTAAAGATAATTACGAAGCACTTGACGCTGTTCTCAAGCCTTACGGTACAGATAGCAACCAAAGTCTTAAAGATTTTGCAGTAGCTATGCTCACACGTGACTTTGAAGAAGGAAGAGAATTCCCAACAGTTAGGTTAGAAGCAACTGTCACCGAAAAAGGCTTTACTGCTAATGACGGTGTAGGGCAGCTTGCAGCAGACATTTTAGAGTTGGACTTTAAAGGTGAAAAGAATATTGAGCTACGCTCCAATAGTTTAGAAGGGCAAGTTGTAGGAATCCGTAACAAAGAAGCATCTGTTTTTGATGTGGGTCGCACTGGTGCAACGATTGATGCGAGTCAGTTTGATAAGTTATATCTTGTAGTCTTTAATCCAGAACGTCCGAGTGATGAAGCGTCTTGTAGTATTAGTAACTACAGTGTGGCATTGACTGATGCTCAGCACACTATGACTAGCACTAAGTATATGCGTCCAGCAGTGAACTTCAGTGAGCCACAAGTTGAAGGTCTTGAGCAAGAGTCTAGAGGTTTCTTTGGTTCTGTAGCAAATGCACTCGGTTTCTCAAATGATGTAACCACAATTTATCCACCTACTGGATTAGTGCCAAGCTACCTACCAGCATCGCTCACACTAGCTGAAGCTTATAAAGAAATGTATGAAGGTTCTGAGCTTACCGTTCTTGAGTACCTCAGTGAAGATGAAGAAAAGTACATGTCAATTGTGGCGGAGCAAGCACCTGCGGATAATCTTAGAGAGATTTTTGAACTATGGGATTATGACCTTGAAGATATTGATTCTCGTAAGGTAAGAAATCAAACCGTGTTTTTTGAGACCTTCGAAGAAGATGGTGAAAGCGTTGAACTTGCTAGTCTGATTAAAGATGGTCAGTTTTTAGAAGTGAGTAGCAATATGAGTAAAGCTCAGTTGACTCGGGTGATTAGAAGTTTGTTTTAAATAGCAGTAGGTAAATGGGAGAGGCTCGAGCCTCTCTCTTACTCTTCATCAAGAAATTATAGTTGCTGAAAAACTTAGGAAATCCAGAAATCCAAGTACTTGATTTATTAGAGCCAAAAACAACACTTTTTGAGATTAGACTTGAACCTTATAAAAGGATTGCGAAGAGGCTGAAGAACTGATACAAGTATTTTGTGAGAAACACCTATCTACAGGTCAGTACACTTAAAATACGGTAAAAGTACTTGCAATTCAAAATGATGTGGTGTTTCCTTGTGGGCTGCGTTATCCTATATCACTGATTCAAACTCAACTGATTCAAATTCAACTGATTCAAATTCAACTGATTCAAACTCAACTGATTCAAACTCAAGGGATAATTTTATGACTTCAAACAACCTATTTGATATTCTCTTTGAAAAAGCAAAAGGTACACCTGAGAAAGTATGCATCACAACACCTGAGGGTAGAACCATCACCTATGGTGAATTGATTGATGCCAGTGGACAATATGCCAATACACTTAAAACTTTAGGTGTAGAAGTTGGTGACAGGGTTGCTGTACAAGTAGACAAAAGTATAGAGAAGTTAATGCTTTACTTAGGTGTGTTGCGAGTTGGTGCAGTGTTTTTACCGCTAAATACTGCTTACACACTTAGCGAACTCAGTTTTTTTATTGGTGATGCTGAGCCTAGTGTGATTGTTTGTCGAAAGTCACATTTAACAGATTTATCAGGGGTGAGTAATCGTGCCAAAGTTGAAACTTTAGAAGCAGATGGCACAGGTAGCTTGGTCAATAAAGCAGCCACGCAAGTTCATGAATTTGAGACAGTTGCACGATCAAAAGATGACCTTGCTGCAATTCTCTATACATCAGGTACAACAGGTCGCTCAAAAGGCGCAATGATTAGCCACTGGAACTTGGCTAGAAACATTAAAGACTTAGAAAAAACTTGGCACTATTCAGCAGATGATATCCTGATTCATGCCTTGCCTATATTTCATACGCATGGATTATTTGTGGCTTGTAACCTGACCTTTTTGACAGGTGCAAGTATGTTCTTTTTAGACAAATACGATGCCGATACAATCTTAGACCTCATGCCAAAAGCAACAGCCATGATGGGTGTACCAACCTTTTACTCACGCTTACTTGCCAGACCTGAATTTACCAAAGAGCTTGCTTCAACCATGCGTGTATTCATTTCTGGATCTGCACCAATGACGGTTGAAGTTCACAAGCGCTTTACTAAACGTACTGGCAAAATTGTCTTGGAACGCTACGGTATGACTGAAACAGGCATGAATTGTTCTAACCCCTACGCACCAGAGGATTCCAGACGACAAGGCACGGTAGGCTTTCCACTTGGGGATATGCAATTACGCATTGCTGATAGCGAAACTGGTACAGTTTTGCCAACAGGCGAGATTGGCATATTAGAAGTAAAGGGGGACAATGTTTTTCAAGGCTACTGGCAGCTTCCTGACAAAACAGCATCTGAATTTCGCCCTGATGGTTTTTTCATCACTGGGGATATGGGTTTTATAGACGAAGATGGTTACATCACTTTAGTTGGCAGAAGTAAAGACTTAATTATTTCTGGTGGCTTTAATGTGTATCCAAAAGAAGTTGAAACAGTTATCAATGCGATTGATGGTGTAAACGAGTCTGCGGTGATTGGCTTGCCAGATGACGATTGGGGCGAGAGAGTTGCGGCAGTTATCGTACTTGAAAACGAATTGAGTAAAGACGATATTGCTGCAACGCTTAAAGAGAACTTAGCAGCGTACAAATTGCCTAAGCAGATTGAATTTGTAGACGAATTACCAAGAAATACGATGGGAAAAGTGCAGAAGAAGGCACTGCGCCAACATTATTCTTAGAGTATCATGCTTTAGATTGTCATGCTTTAGATTGTCATTCTTAGGTCATCCATAAGCTCATTGCTGTCATGTCTTTGGTGCTACCTACTAGTCAAAATAAAAGCCTGACTTACTTCATCCAAGCTATAGGCTTTAGTAATTAACTTATCGATAGCAAGTTTACCTACACTGTACAAATCTAAAATTTTTGGTATATCCATGCGTGGTTGATTTGAACCTGCAAAAGAACCTAGCAATTGCTTATTTTGAAAAATGACTGGACCTATTGGAAAGCTAATTTCTTTGGTGATGTCGTGCATACCTGTAACAACTGTTGCTGAATTCATAGCAGTCATCTGTACAACTTGGGCAATGGTTGCTTCTGCACCGACACTGTCAAAAACATAGTCAGCTCCGCTGCCCGCAATAGTCTGATCTTCATCTAAGGCATTCACTACATGGCTTGCGCCAAGCTCTTTAGCAAAGTCTAGCTTACTTTCCACAATATCCACAGCTATCAGTGGATAACATCCTGCTAGTTTTGCACCGAGCAGTGCGCTCAAGCCCACGCCACCACAACCAATGACCGCCTCACAATTTTGTACAATAAAACCTATGAATAAGGTCATCCTGCAAGAACTTATAACTGTACTTGATGATTCAAGAGTAATTGCATCTGAAGCAGTACGTCAACAATACTCCCAAGACGAATCAACCCATCCAGCAGTTTTACCAGATGTCGTTGTCTACCCAAAATCAACCCAAGACGTAAGCAACATTGCTAAACTTGCATCAAAACATAAAATGCCTATGACCGCTTGGGGTGCTGGCACAAGTCTCGAAGGTCACAGCATTCCTGTGCAGGGTGGCATCATCATCAACTTTGAAAACATGAATCAGATAGCTGCGCTACATGCCGAAGATTTTCAAGTAACAGTACAACCTGGCATCTTACGCAAAGAGTTAGAAGCTGCACTTGGCAGACATGGTCTGATGTTCGCCCCAGACCCCGGTGCTAACGCCAGCATCGGTGGCATGATTGCTAACAATGCAGCAGGCATCCGAACAGTTAAATACGGCGCGACCAAAGACAATGTTCTGGCGCTCACCTGTGTTCTGGCAGATGGCACAATCGTAAACACTGGTTCTCGTTCAGTAAAACAATCCGCAGGTTATGACCTCACCAGACTGTTAGTAGGCTCAGAAGGCACACTAGCAATCATCACAGAAGCTACGCTGAAGCTTGTACCTATTCCAGAGCACTACAGCACAGCAGTCATTGCATTTGAAAGCATTCCGCAAGCAGCTCAAGCTGTCTACAACATTCGAGCTTATGGTCTAGACCCAGCAGCACTAGAACTGATGCACCCAGACATGATGGGCTGGATCAATGAAGATAGAGCTACAACATTTACAGTAGCACCTTCACTCATGGTTGAATTTTCAGGTAGTAGTGAAGACGCTGTAAAAGCTAGCATGGCAAGCTGTCAAGATATATGTACCGAAATCGGAAACACTGGCTTTCAAGCTGGACTTGGGCGAGATGCCAGAAAACAAATGTGGTCCTATCGTCACGCTTTACGAGAGCACAATGTCAGGCGTTTTCCGGGTCACCACTGGGTACTGCTTGATGTAGCAGTACCGATTTCAAAGTTTCCTGAACTGGTTGCTTATGCTCAAGCACAAATAGATGCCTACGAATTTGATTCACGCATTATTGGTCATGCAGGCGATGGCAATGTCCATGCAGGGATTCACTTTGAAGCAGACGATTTACAAACCAAGGCACAAGC
>CALDTA010000158.1:0-2807 GCA_937924455.1 uncultured Deinococcales bacterium | reverse complement strand
TCGAACCATTTATTTGAAGGTTGTTGTTGCACAGCCTATAGTAGCATTTATACGCCAAATTGGTCTAAGTGATGGCTCAAATGTTTGTACATTGCCCAGCCTTTTTCGTCTAAAGAAAGTTTGCCAAAGAATGGATGGGGTAGCTCTGCGGCTTTTGCTTTGTCCATAGTTACAAAGGTGTTTAATGTCTCTAAAAGATAGGCTTTTTCAGGTTCAAAATCTTTATCTGTAGTTTGGTGGTAAGGTCCTAGGGTTGGACTACTTTTTGGGTAAGGTTGTATTCCGAAGATTGTTCTTCGGACGAGTGGGCGTAGTGGATAAAAATACCAAGGTACGGTTAGGTTGTCTTTGCCGTTGTAGGTGGCTTGGACTTCTGCACAGTGGGACAACATTTGGGAGACGGTCATGGTGCCCCAGAGAGGTGAGCTCGAGCCACTCAACTCCCCAATCCTATCCAACACTTCTTGATACACATCTAAATCATAAAGACTTTTTTTAATCAGCATAACGATTATCCTACCAGAATTTACGACGGCCAATAAATCTGCTTCAACATAGCAAACATATCAAAAAGCATCCACTCTTTTTGAATCTTCCAATTCACAATTTCATGGTGACTAACACCCCAAACAGAAATAGTCTTACCAGTAGGGTCTCCCCAAGCACCAGGTCCCAGATGTGTTCCGTGCATAAACCAACGTGTAGCAACTCGTGAAGGCTGCCCCTCTTTTTCAGCTTCTATAGTGCATTGATGGTCAATTGTTATGCTTAAGTCAGGAAAGGCAGCAATCAGTGCAAATACATAACTGCTGTAATCACCCAAACCGTAAGTCATGCGGTGTCCTGGGGTTCTGGCGTAGAGACTAGCTTCATAGAAATCTGATAATTTACCAACCATTCGGCGGTTCCAAACTTCGTGGAACAGTTTACGGACTAATCCTTCTGGATGTTTTGTATCGCCTTGATAGGCTTGTGTTGGTAACTGACCTTTGAGGCGGTCGATTTCACCAGTGTTGAAAGCAAAGTTTTCTTTTCCAGCCGTAGCACTTTTTGCTGCCATAGCTTTAGCAGTTTCAATTGGGTCAAGTCCAAGTTGTTGAACCAACGCAAGCTCATCTCTACAAATCCACTCTTCAACAATCATGTTCTCTTTAACAAAGCAGTGTGCTATGCCTTGGCGCATAACCTTTTTACCTGTGGGTGGTCCGTAGATACTATGACCTAAGTTGCGACCAATCCATGTGATGCGGTGTGAGGAATGAAAGCCATCTTGGTCATTACCTGACCAAATTACATCGTCAGCAAAGAGGCGAATATCAGGAAAGGCATTCATAACTCCAGCAGATGCAGCAATCACTGAATTACGGTCATGGGTCTGACCATCTGAGGTATGGATAAGAATTTTATCTAGATAATAATTCTCAATTAAACCAAGATTGCGTTCTTCCCAAATCCTGTGGGTAATACGTACGATATAATCTACAATGTCAACATAGTCATCTTCAAAGCCTTGCATAGACTGACGTTTTTCAGGATTGGGAAAGAGCAGCTTTGTAGCATCTGTAAACTTAGCATCAGTAACTTTTAGGTTTTTCTTTTTGTCAGCCATAGTTTTTATCCTAAGTTATATCGCCAGTTATGTCGTCAACTATAAAGTGATGTTTAGGTTGTCGAGCGTAAGTAAATTCACGCATCCTGGAAAACACATTAACCCCAAGTTGGTCATAGACATGAAGTAAGTCAACCAAAACCCAATTCTCTCGAATTAAACCGTTTTCACAACGCCAAAAATCTAAACTTCGCATAGTGATTCGCTGATTTGCTGCTACGATGCCTAGCCAGCCATCACCTGAAACCGTCATTTGCATGTTTGGCCAACCTGTCACACCAACATAATCATGGTCAGCAAACAAGATGCCTGTAGGATTTCCTTTAACACTACCTTCTCTGTCAGGGAGTGCTTTTAGAAAAGGAATCTGGTGCCAATTCCTAAATCCTGAAATTCGTCTGTTTGTACCAATGCCAGTGGGGCCATACCAAAGCATTTTAGGGTGCCAAAATGCTTCTAAACCCATTCCTTCTGCACCTTCTTCTTTATGACGCTGCAAGCCTGAGAGCATATCCATAATGAGCTGATAGCTCTTGGAAGCTTTATCTGCATCATAGTCTGCTGTTACGATGCCATCTTGCGTAGCAGGGCTAGGTACTAACCATTGCACACCTAAGCTTGGCGCAAGGGGCCATGCATTTGCTTGAATCATGACTTCAGGAATATCCCAGAGGGCTTGCATGGCTGTAATTTTACCATCTTCGATTTTATAGAATTCATGGAAGCGCATAGTCACAGCGTGACCCGTAGCTGGAATATCTAACCAAGGCTTTGCAAAGATGCCAGTATAGAAACCACAACAGCCGACCCAGTTACCTTCTAAGCTACCTTCTTCGCCATGACCGCCTATGATGATAAAGTCACGACGTTCTAAGTCAGGTATCGCATTGACTAGAGGTGCGTAAGCTTTTTCGTAAAGTTCTTTAGGACCATTCAGTGTTTCAAATGGATGGGCTAGGTTTATTTCTGCATCTGCTGAAAAATAAGTGTTTAGATGTGTTTCAAGCTCTTTTGGATCAAGGTCATATAAACCTTTACGGTAGTTATGTATGACCTCTTTATTTTGATTGTGGATATGCATAGTTTTCTAAAAACCTTAACCTTTTACAGCACCTTGTGTAAGTCCAGAAACAATCTGTTTTTGGAAAAATAGAATAAGTAAAAACAGTGGCAAGATGATGGATGACGCAGCAGCAAT
>CALDTA010000157.1:0-3249 GCA_937924455.1 uncultured Deinococcales bacterium | reverse complement strand
ACCAAAAAATTGAACAGACTGATGAGGCAGTGTTGTCAAAGTGGCTTGAACACCTCACTCAGCTTGAAGAGCAACAGGTTGCTAAACGTCAAAAAGCTATTTCTATATGGAAAGCCCTAGCAGAACCCATGAGTGAAGAGGATGCAGAGCTATTTGTTGAAGCTACAAAACGCCGTTCATTTTTTCGAGAAAACAATTTTAGCGTTAATCCTGACTAGCTAGATGTTATATACCCTTGATACAAATGTTGTAAGTCAGATTCTCAATGGAAATCAGACAGTTCTTAGTCGTTTGCTGACCATATTAGAGGGTGACAATGATGTCGTGCTAAACGCAATTTGCTATTATGAAGCAAAACGAGGTTTGGTTCTTCCTGAGTTTCAGAAAAAATTACGGCTGTTTACGTCTTTGGCAGAAACCTATGATTTACTGGGTATTGATAAAACAGTGATGGATATTGCTGTAGAGATATATCAAGACTTGAGACGGAGTGGCATTCTTATAGAAGATGCCGATTTATTGATGAGTGCTATCGCTATAGCGAACAATGCTATTTTAGTTACACATAATACAAAGCATTTTAAGCGTATTAAAGATTTACAGCTAGAAGATTGGCAGAGATATTCTTAAAGCCAATATATTCTTCTGCCTTGCTGCCACATCTTTCAAGGTTTAATCTTGTTTAGCTGCGACCTTGAAAGGTCCACGCACACCTGTAATTTTATCTAAAATATCAGCAACTTTAGTTTCTGGTGGATAATCATTTAAGTCAAAACCTGCCATGTTGCTGACGTTCCTAAGACCAAGCTCGTAGGGGATACGTTCCGTGATTTCAGCAAGTTTGGCATGTGTTTTTTTCTTGAGTTTGAAACAATCGGTTAGGACAATAACATCTCGTAGAATTCGCTATTCATCTTCAAGCGCAACCCCCTTTTGTCGTTCTCTGTTTATATGCAACTTCAAAACATCAGGTCTAGAATAATGCCCTACAACATCAAAATTATGCCGTTCCTTGCGAACTTCATTGTAATTAATCTCCGCCACAACCAACTTTTCTTCATCCATAAAAGGCTCAACAACCCACCTACCATCTGGCGCACACAAACAAGAGCCACCATCAGCAAGTACATCAGGCGCATGTTCTACAATCAAATCATAGTGTGGTGTGTCAGTAGGGAAGTCTTGCTTTCGCATAAGTCCAGAAACAGCCACAACATAGGAACGACCTTCTTTTGCAAGAAAAGGCGTAATGTCAAAAGTATTGTGCTTGCTACCAGGCCAGACAGTCACGTGTAAGTCTTCACCTAAGCTGTAAAGTGCAGTCCGTGCCAGTGGCATCCAGTTTTCCCAACAGTTCAACCCTCCAACCGTGAAGTTGCCTAGTGGAAAAGTGCGTAACCCATGCCCATCACCTGGTGACCACGTTAGACGTTCTTCGTAGGTAGGCATAAGCTTGCGGTGCGTATTTTGAATGATGCCATCTTTGTCTATGTAAACAAGTGTGCAGTAAAGACTGTGACCACCTCGGTCTTGTGGACGCTCGATTGCACCAAGATAGATTGCTATTGACTTTTCCTTGGCTAGTTTACAGAGTGAATCTAAGTGACCTTTTTCTATACAAACAGCATTTTTCATGTAGTGAGCGTGGATGGTCTTTTGCACGTTGTCATTAAATTTTGCACCACCAGTTAGTTCTAACCAAAATGGATAACCCGGCAACACTGCTTCACCAAACACAACTAAATCACAGCGCTGCTCGGCAGCTTGTGAGACATAATCTAGAATCTTCTCTAAAGTCTTTTCTCGGTTAAGCCAAACAGGGGCGATTTGCGCCAGCCCGATTGTTAAGATTTCTTGTTCGTTCATTGCTCAGTGTACCGCATCTTGCTTAAGGTGCCTCAAATAAAAAACGAGATGCTTGTTGAAGCATCTCGAATATAGAATCTCGTATATCTAATCCTTTACCCGATTTGTTACCACAGTGGTATAGGTCGAGGAGTTGGTGGATTTGAATCATCAACTGTATCTATGACAATGCTACTTAGCAACGTCATTTCTCCATTAGCAATGTTGCTATAGTCATACTGAAAAAAGCCATTCTTAGCAATCACAATCGCATTGCCTGCATAGGGGATGATATCCAGCGCCTTAACCTCATCAAATTGCTTAAACAGTGTTAGTTCTTTTGGTGAACGTGCTTTGTCATAAACTTTCAACCCTGCTGCCCCATCACAGATGAACAGATAGTTGTCGTCTACACCTAAACCATAGGGCTCTTGCAAGGCATAAGTTTCAATGACAGTTGGTTCAGTTGGATTGGCTACATCAATAATCTCAAGCCTGTTGCTCTGGTTAAAGCAACTACCTTGTAGGGTGACATAAGCAAGATTGTCTTGAACAACCACAGGGTCACAACTTCGCATGTGATTGATTTGACCTAAGGATTTTAAGTTCTCAGGATTTGAGGCATCCATGATGTACATGCCTTGTTCTCCACCAACGTATAGTCGCCATTGAGATTCCAGCCCGTCATCGTGTTTGTAAGGAAATAACGTCTCGATGCCAAAGTCAACTGCCACTCGGTTAAAAACGATAGGGTTTGTTGGATCTGTAATGTTGAAGCTTTGAATAGAATTATTATCGATAGTGTAGAGGTAATTATCGATTGTGGCGAAACGTGCCAGTGAGCCACCTTGTGACGTTCCACCTGAGTCTGCGGTTGGTACAGAGGGAGAAGCAGTTGGTGTGGCTACTACGTCACTTTCATAAACAATCCCAGGGCAAGTACGGTGTGTGCCTTGTTTTGCTTTTCCTGATTGAACATAATCAACGATGATGCCTGTGCCATCAGCCGTGTAATCGTAAAAAGAATTGAATACTTTCTTGACTGACTTTAAAACAGATATATTATCTGGATTGGTAATGTCTATCGAGACAAGGTTCATGTAGTTATCTGCATAGAGTATGGTTTGGTCGTTATTTTGCTTAACTAACAAGTCATGATTACCTGGGATAGAGAAAAACCCTAAGTTTTTTGGATTCCGTTTGTCGCTGTTATCAAAAATGTGAATACCTTTTTCAACTTCGTTGATAAGCACGTAGTTATGGTGTAAATAAAGCTTGCCAGGTTTAACCAAGGATTGTGGTGCAAGTTTCTCAATTTGTTCAAGTTCTTCAAGCGTAACGATAACTGGTTCCCAGTCGTAATATTCATAGCTCTCGGTGTAGCAAAACAAGCCGCCATAACCA
>CALDTA010000156.1:0-3439 GCA_937924455.1 uncultured Deinococcales bacterium | reverse complement strand
ACACAAATGTGATTGTAAGTAGTACAAGTTTGACGCTAACCTTTGGCATCTAACTCCTCCGAACACCATAGTGTGCCCGAAAGGATGAGTTTTTTGTGGGGTATTTGCTAAAGGTTACTTCATGTCGATAGCAATCAGTTATAAGAAAGCCTTCAGCAGTAAAAACTGTAGGCTCTTAATCACGTTTAATCGCTATATGTAACTTAGGGCGTAAAAAGAGAAAGTTAGTCATTATTGTTTAGAGGCTTTCTCGATACAAGATTTTTGTAAGAAAAGTTTTATGTTATCTGTTCTTCACTGCGATCAGTAGCTAGGGGTGGTTGTGGTGATAACGCTGAAATTTCTTTATACATTTTTTGAGACATGTTGTAACTTAGCGCCTTTAACGGCTCAGTGAGTTGTTCGACTTTTCTTGCACCAAATATAGGGGCTGTTACTATTGGATTTGCTTTAACCCATGCGACAGATAACATTGCAGGATTTTGACCTGCATCTTTAGCATACTTCGTAAAAGCTTTTGCAACCTTAAGGTAGTTTGTGTCATTGTAGCGTTTGCTGTACATTTCATTGACGCTGAGACGAGCATCTTTAGGCTTATTTTTAGCGTTATATTTTCCTGTTAAAAGCCCACCACCCATAGGATTGTAGGGAACAACACCCATTTGTTCTGAGTGTGCCATAGGTAGGATTTCAACTTCAGCTTGACGTTTCACTAGGTTGTACATAGGTTGGATAAGTTCAAAACGCGCTAGTTCTCTTTTAGCACTGATACCTGCTGCTTTTGCGATTTGCCATGCTGCCCAGTTACTTACGGCAGGGTAAAGAATCATGCCGTGCCGTACTAAATCATCTAGTGTTTTTAGGGTTTCTTCGATAGGTACATTTTCGTCAAATTGGTGAACGAAGTAAAAGTCAAGATATTCGGTCTTTAGCCGTCTTAAACTTTGCTCGCAAGCTTTGACTATATGTTTTCGTGATAAGCCTCTGTCATTGATATCAGCACTCATAGGACCGTGTACTTTTGAAGTCAATACGAGTTGCTCACGTTCACCATACATCAAGTTTCCCAGAATTTCTTCAGACTTTCCTTGTGCGTAAATATCAGCACAGTCAAAGAAGTTTATGCCTGCATCACGTACTTTTTTATAAATTTCAGCTGAGGTGCTTTCATCGGCCGTATCTCCAAAAGTCATAGTTCCAAAGCATAGTGGTGAAACCTTGATTCCTGTACGACCAATTGATTTGTAGTCCATAGTGGAGCTCCCTAAATACAATAGCGAAGCGGTATAAGGTCCGCTAAAGATTTCTTGTTGATAGTTGAAGTATATCTTATTTTTTCTGGTGACATACGGTGGGTAAGTACTTTGGTCAAGGTATGTCTTCTGAAAAGATACCTTGTAGCAATGTTGTTCCTGTTTAAATCAGACTACCTGATAGATCAAACTGGTTAATATGTTTTCAGGCTATATACAGCGTTTCCACGAAATAACTGTACACACTGAGTGGCTTTATTCTTGCTCGCACCCTGTGTGAGTTCCACAGGCGTCTGCCTCGCCGATTAACTGCGACAGCAGTTAATCGTGGAATTGCTTATAGTATTAGCAGATATTTAAAAATGTGTAGCAGGAGATGGTCTAAGTAGCAGGAGAAGGTCTAAATGCTCTAAACAATCTTTGCTGGCTTTTCCTCAACTGTAAATGTTAGCTTTGTAATGCTTGACTTTGTAATGCTTGAGAAATGTTTTACATATAGATTCCTTTCCCAAATAGAATTCACATATTCTATTTTGTGCAGTCTAAATAGGAATCTGTATTTTACTTTGATTTTTAAAGACTTATGCTTACTAGATTTAAAAAATATATAATTATAACTTTGATGGTTCTTTCTTGTGCAATTTTTATTGCGTGTGAAGCAACGATAGATGATGGGCAAGAATTAATAACAACGGCAGATGGTTTACCCACTTGGCAAAGTGTGGAAAATGGTGATGGTTCCCAGCTTCCACCTGTTGCTGCTAATGTTCCTGTATTCATAAGCACACCTGTTCAAGAAGCAACGCAGGATGAAAGGTATGTTTATAGTGTTCAGGTTCAAGATGCTGATGCTGGAGATCAATTAATTGTTCATGTGCTGGTGATACCGAGTTGGCTCGAGCTCACATCCATATCCCAAAACCAGTTTGAGCTTAGCGGTACCCCAACAGAATCTGATATTGGCACAGACAATGTAGCTTTGAAAGTTATTGATTTAAGTGGTTTAGAAACAGAACAACGGTTTAGTATCATTGTTCGGGCAAAGGTAGATGTTAGTCCACCACCAGCGCCTAATCAAGCACCTGTATCTTACGCTGCTCAGGTGCAAACATCTTCAGGTGCTGATATTGCTATTTCACTCGAAGCTAATGATGCTGAGGGAGATAGCTTAGCTTACACAATAGTTAGTCAACCAAAACATGGAAGCTTGTCAACCGTGTCTGCTAACACCGTGTCTGCTAATACCGTATCTGCTAATACCGTGACATATAGTCCAAATATTAATTTTGTTGGCACTGATAATTTTAGTTTTCAAGCATCTGACGGTAGTTTAAGTAGTAATAGCGCAACTGTCACGATTAATGTGACAGCTCCAGTCCAATCAGCAGCGGGCATGTATCGCGTTATTGTAGATACAGATATTGGACATGATCCTGACGATATTCAATCATTATATAGACTGCTTCACTACTCGGATATATTAAGGGTCGAAGGTTTATATGCTTCAGCTTCAATGAATACGAGTGCGAACCTTCCGTTGTTAAAACAATGGATAAAAACAATACGTATTGACGAAGTGCGGGCTAAAGGATATCCAGAACTGATGTCACAGGCTGATATTTTAGCTACTGTTAGGTCAGGACCTATACGCTTAGGTGGTCCAGCACGAGGTAGAGCAACTGCAGCGTCTAACCATATGATTGCGTCAGTAAAACAAGCTATAAACGCTGGAGATAATCGTCCACTCTACATTCTAGTTTGGGGGCCGTTAACAACGGTAGCTCAAGCGCTGCACGACAGTCCTGATATTGCACCCCATATTCGTATCTACAGCATAGGTAGCTCAAATTTTTGGGCTGATGAAGCATCTCGTAATTATATTTACAACTTTATGAAAAATGAGTATCCAGCCTTATGGTGGATAGAGAATGGTAGTCCACTCACTAATTTTAGAAATACTTACTTTGGGATTTTTTCTCAAGGTAATCAAGCTGGAGAATGGGCAAACACTAGGTTTATTGATATAAACATTCGTAATCATGGTGTGGCTGGTAATGCCTTTCCAGTAGCGTCTGTAGGTTTGCAAGAAGGTGATTCTCCCTCTATGCTTTATTTACTTTCGCCGATAGTTGGTAATGTTGGTAATGTTGATGTACCTTCTGGAGAAAGTTGGGGAGGGCAATTTA
>CALDTA010000155.1:0-2753 GCA_937924455.1 uncultured Deinococcales bacterium | reverse complement strand
TGTTGTATCTTCTTGCTCGAGCTGAACGATATTTGCAGCGTCACCTTCAGGGAATGGGAAGCCGTCACCACCGCTAGCAAGGAAGCTTAGTGTAACCATGCGGAAAGTTTTTGCTGCTGCACTAGCTTCTACAGCGCCATTACGAACAACTGTTACAGGAACACCGTTTGCATCTTTTGCAACGAGTGTCACGACACGACTACCAGCCGCTTGTGATGGGTCGTACTGAAGTGCCATACCTGCAATTTGTGGGAATTGTCCTCTGACATTTTCGACTGCACCAACGCCATTTTCAAGCAATGCTGCTAGTTCTTCACCTGTTACGGTGATGAGGGTTAGACCGTTGTTGAATCTGAACGCAATCTCAAGGTCAAGTTGTGAAACTTCGCCAGGCTCAGAAACACCAACAACACCTGTAGGCGCACCACAAACAGCAGCGTCATTACTACCTGCTGCTACGATACATGAACCGATTGGTCCACGGATGCCACCACCATTTTTCAGTGAAATTGATGTTGTTGCATCGATTGATTGTGCATATGCTAAGTTTGCATCTGCTGATAGGTTGCCTAAATTGGTTTCTTCGGTACGAACTGAACCACGCTCACCATTTAGGTAAACACTGGTGAAGCCGACGCCGTTCCCAGCTCGGTCTTCTAACGCAGCTCCTAAAGCACTAGAAACAACTTGAACACCTTCAATAGCATCACTAGCACTTAGACCGTTATCTGCTAAACCTTGTTCATCAGTTGCGTAAGCACCATTGATTGATTCATCTAGGTGTGAAGTCAAAATGACACCGTCTGCATCAAAATCTGCAACCAAACGACCTAGATAGCTGTAATCACCATCTGTATTCACTACAAGTGTTGGGTTGCCATCCATACCGTCATACATAAGTGGATACGTGCCACTTGCTGTGTCACCTGAACGCAAGCGATCACTAGAATCTGCAAGGATAGTATTTGAACCACCAGCAACGATGATGTCAACACCACTTAGTTTTGTTGCAAGTGCTTTTTCAATGTCAATTGACTGCATGTGTGCAAGCAAGATGATTTTATTAATCCCATCTGCACTTAGAGCATCAACATCTTCTTGAATAAGCGCAGCAAGTGCATCAATATCTGCTGCATCTGCTGGTTGAATTGTCATATCACCAATAGATGTGATTGTGCCCAAGTTTGGTGTGGTCGCACCGATGACACCGATAATTTCGCCACCTACAGTAATTCTTGTGTATGCAGCAACTTGATTTGGAAGTGCAGCACCATCTCTACCAACAAAGCTGCTGATATCTCCGTCTGTAGAGAAATCAATGTTTGTTGAAAGATAGGGGAAGCCAGCACCTGCCCAGCTGTCATCTAGATCTGCAGGTGTGCTGATTAGTTCAGCAAAATCACCAGGACCACGGTCGAGTTCGTGGTTACCAATTGCAGAAGCTTGAACACCCATTGCATTTAACCAAGCAACGTGTGCACGACCAGCGTCTGCTGTGCCTAGTGCGTCTGACATAGATCCATCAGAAGCAAGATTATACTCAGGACCAGGAATCCAGTTATCGCCAGAAGATAGAACGATAGTGTTGTTCCACATTTCTCCACGGAACTTGTTTAGGAGTGCTGAGAAGCGAGGGGCATTACCAACAATGTCACGACCGCCATCAACATCAGCGAAATGCAGAAGCTGAAGTTGAAACTCACTGTCGTCATTGTGATCTGATGCTAAAGCATTACTAGAAAGACCAATTGCCAGTAAAAGAACTAGGCAAACTACGAATAGGTTTCTCATTTCTTCCTCCAATATGAATTGGTAATAGAGATGTTTGACTACCCACTACAAAACTATCAAGAATGTGGGATTGTCACAGAAATATCATATCTCTTAATCTTGAACATTCCTAGAGTGTGACATCTAGTAGCGTTTCTACGTAATATTGACCTATGCTAAATAGGCTTGTTCTGAAATAAAAACTGGTGCATAATTACTGTTCTTTTTCCAACCCTCACTTCTAACGCCTCTCCCAAGCTTGAGAGAGGAGAACTAAACAATTGACCAGAAGCTTGTGTTTTTAGGGTGGTGAGGGTTAAGCCTTAAAAGTTACTTCAGAACAGCTCTAACGAGTAAGAATTAACTCACTTAGTGTGTACAGTTGTAACGTGGAAACGCCAGTATAATCCGTAAGTGTAATCCGTAGCCCCTAACTATTTTCAATTCGCTCAATCAACGCCTGAGGTACCTCAATCCCATTTGCTTCAGCATTGTGTTTAAACTCATGCCTGCGAACACCTGGCAGACGAACCCCTTCTTTTGCTTCTAATTCCCCAAGCATATCTTCGATGCGAGTGTCGTAGTCAGCACCGCCAATTTTCTCTGGTGACATAGCAATGATAATTTGCCCAACATTCGGCGCTGGACCTTCGTTATCTGCAAACATTGGTGCGTTGTATGACCAGTTACCACCTGTTAAACCAGCAGCCATAATGTCGACCATCAAGCCAAGTCCGTAACCTTTTGCACCTCCCAAGGGGGCAAGCCCTCCTGCTAAGCCAGCCTTAGGGTCAGTGGTTGGATTACCGTCACTATCCATTGCCCAGCCAAGGGGAATCTCACGACCTTCGGTGGCAGCTTGTTTGATGTTGACTTTTGCAGTCGCACTAGTTGCCATATCAATCACAATAGGCGCTTCATCTGGCTTAGTTGGTCTAGGTGCGCCAAAGCCAATTGGGTTTGTGCCAAAGAATGAACCTTTA
>CALDTA010000154.1:0-7662 GCA_937924455.1 uncultured Deinococcales bacterium | reverse complement strand
CAATGATTGCTGCTGTTAAAAAGCCCCAGCCTGTGAGCGTCCAGCGTCTGGTAAGGCGCATCCACTCACTACCTGGACGTTTGGTGATGAGTGCTGCCATGGCGAAGGCAAAGGGAACGGTTAGCCCTACATAGCCTAAGTACATCAGCACAGGGTGTACTGCCATCATCCAGTGGTTTTGCAGGAGTGAATTTGGTCCTGGACCTATGAACAAGCCTGTTGGATTTAGTGCAAAAGGGTTAGCGACAAATGCAAGTACTAACACAAAGAAGAGTTGTACAGCTTGCATGACATTCAGCGCCCAAGGTCGTAAGGCATGATTGGGTGTGTTCATGGCTAACAGGGCAGTGTAAAGACTAAGTACCCATGCCCATAAAAGGATTGAGCCTTCTAGAGCACCCCAGAGCATGACAATTTTGACCCAGAGAGGTGCTGTCATTGAAGAATGCTGTGCTACGTATTGAACAGAGAAATCGTCTGTTAACAGCGCTGCCTGCATACACATCATGGCAGTGCTGAGTGCTAAGAAAGTAGCAACTGCTGCATAGCGAGCAGAGGTTTGTAATTGAGCGTTTCGTCTTAGGATTCCTAGTACACCTGCTACAAGTGCATAAATGATAATCCCACAGGTAAGCATAAGGCTGGCTGTGCCTAATTGACCCAAGCTAAGCGCACGCTCTGCTAATGGATTTACCTGACTAGCATCGAGTCTTTGTAATGAGATGGGGGCACTTGCAAATGCTGTAAAAAGCGGTGTTAGTGAAAGAAATATAGGTATGAATCTCAAGGTGACTAGATCCTTTCGGGAATCTGCTCAGGAATTAAAGTTAAATAATTTTTATTTCTGAGTCTCATTTGAGCTTGGAAATAGTTTAAACACAAATAGGAGTTTTTTGTTTTTTGAAAAACTCTAAGGTGAGTCCCATTGATAGGTAAAAACGTTATTATTATGTCAAGAATTTTCACAATCAAAAACGGGACTCACCCTTATTCAAGAGATTTTTTGAGCGCTTCGACATCGACTGCACCGTCTTTCGGTGCTTCATAGACCTCAGTATGTTTAATAAGTAAGTTATCACTTACAAATACACCTTCTTGAAATCTACCTTCGACCACGACACCTGTGTTTTCTTTGAAGAGTTCGGGAGGTGCGCCTGTGTAGCGAACAGGATAGCTGTTGATACTATCGGAGATTTGGAAGTAGAGCTTTAAATCATTGCTATTGAAATCAACTGTGCCACTTTGCACTAAGCCACCTAAACGCAAGCGTTTATTTTGGTAGCTGTTTGGGTCTTTGGCGTATTCGTTTGGCAAGATGAAGTAAACCAAAGATGTATTGAGTGCTTGGTAAATCATGAAGCCAGCAGAGGCTAAGATAGCAACTGCAGCAACACTATAAATTAAGCGTTTCATCTTTCATCCTCTTCTATTTGTGAAACGAGTCTTCGGTAGCGCCAGTTTAGATAGAGAATGTAGCCAATATAAGCCAAGATGAGTTGACCCCAAGCGAACCATACCCAGTGCCACTGACTCCAATTTGCAGTTAATGAATTAAACATGGATTGCCTCACTTTTTTGGTTTTGTTGGTTTTGGCGTTTGTGCTCGAGCCATTCCTCTTGCCTCGCCTCAAGTCTACCTATCCTGACACGTTCGATCATCATATAGATGTATATAAGAGCTGCTACCACAACATTGAATAAAAGCACCTGTAAAAATTCTGGTTGCATAGTCACGCCACTGCCATCAAGATTGATGCTTTTTGCTGGGTGAAGCGTACGCCACCACTCAGATGCAAAATAAATAATAGGCACATCTGCAAGAATGATGAGACCGATTACAGCACTTACTCTGCCTCTACGAACTGGGTCATCAATCAAGCCTCTAACGATAAAATAACCAACAAGCAAGAAGAACATGAGCGCAGTTGCTGTGAGTTTTGCATCCCAAGTCCACCAAGTGTTTAAGGTTGGTTTGCTGTAGGTCATGCCGCCAATGAGGGTTAATCCTGAGAAGAAGAGTGCCATTTCTGCACTAGCTACAGCTAAAATATCATTGATTTTTCCGCTACGCCACAAGAAGATAGCACCGAAGATAGCGCAAAGGAAGACTGCTAAGAAACAAATCCATGCAACAGAAACATGGGCGTACATGATGCGAATGAGGTCACCTTGTGTTACGTCTACAGGAGAGCGTACAAGACCAAGATACATACCAACACCAAATAGAATGAGATTGAGCAGAGCAAATAGATTCAACCATAGTGGTCTGGTTGGTCTAGAAAAAGTTTGTTTGGACGTGCTGTTCATAATTAACCTCTGAATTAACTTCTGTTATCTAAACGTATTGTCTAAACATCTTATTGTTATTGCAGTAGCCTACTTGACGTTTGTTTACTTTTTATAAATTTATAAAAACACTACAAAACACAGCGATTATTGAGATTAATCCTAGTAGACATCGCTCAAGCACATGTCCCTAAAAGTTATGAGTTGTAAGAACCTTTTATTCTTCGACAGCAAAGCGAAATATGGCTGTGCAAAGTACAAAGTAGATAAGGTCAAAGCCTGCTAAAAACTTCAGCCAGTCTTTTGCTTGTTGCAACATATCAGGCTTCAAAGCATTTTCGCTTTCAGGTAAAGCAGCAATACTAAAGAGTAAATCACTTGATTGTACCGCAGCTAAAAGGACAGGTACGATGACTGGAAACATCAGTACAGGTAGTAGAGATTCTCTAGCTCTAAGGTTGGCAGTTAGGGCTGCGTAAAAAGTAGATATGAGTGAAAAACCTAAACAGCCGAGTAGTAGTGTAATTAGTAGCCATGGCCAGTCAGAGCCTAAGCCAACATTAAAAAAAATCATGGTAGTAGGCAAAATCAGTAAAGAAAGAACTGATAAAAATAACCAGTTAAAGAGTAATTTTCCTAGGTAGATAGTTTCTCTTGGAATAGGGAAGAGCAATAATTGCTCGAAAGCACCTTCATCTAACTCTGCTTGATAACTCTGCGCTGATGAGATTACACCAGCAAATGCCAAACTGACCCATAAAACACCTGCTGCTGCATTCTGTAAGAAAATACTTTCTGGACCAATAGCAAATGCCAAAATAACCAGCACAATTGCTGAAAAAAAGACAGTAGCAACGGTAACAACTTTGCTGCGTAGCTCTTGTCGTAGGTCTTTTTGAGCAATGGTGAGTAAGGTGATTAAGTCAGACATAAGTTAGGTGCAAGATTTAGATATTAAGACAAGGTTTAGGTAAAAATCAGGCAATTCGTGAAAGCTTTCCTTGTTCGACTTTTAGTGTGACATCGACAAAGTCTTTAACACGATCGAGTTCGTGAGAGGCTAAAATAACGGTTTTATTTGAGTTTACCGCTTCGTTCAGTAGCTCATCTATAAGTATTCTTCCAGATGCATCTAGTGCTGCGTAGGGTTCATCAAGTAGCCAGATAGGTGCGTCTGCTAGCAGGACTCGAGCTATCCCCAATCTCTTCTTCATACCGCTAGAAAATGTACGTACTAATTTATCTGAAGCCTTTTCTAGTTCGACTTTTTCAAGAAGCTCTGTAATTTTCTCTTTCGCAGTTTTTGAGTCATAACCATAAAAGCTAGCAGCCATTTCCAAATTTTCAGTAGCGGTCAAGCTAGGATAACTTCCTCCTAAAACACTGAGGTACGCAATGTGCTTACGAACTTCATCCCCTTCTTTTTTAAGAGAATGACCAAGAATAAAGCCATCCCCTTTGCTAGGTCTGAGTTTGCTAGATAGAACACGAATAAGTGTTGTTTTTCCTGAACCGTTGCTGCCTTGTAAACACAAACGTTTGCCTTGTTGCACACTTAAGGAGATATTTTCTAAAACATAGTTAGCACCAAAACGTTGCGATAAGTCTTCTAGCTGAATAGCTGGAATTGATGCCTGTGTATTTTGTAAAGATGTGTTTTGTGAAGATTGAGACATGATTATAGGTTTGATTGGCATTCTAGTTTGATTGGCATTCTAGAAAATCAGCCTTATTTCGGCGAATGATGAAGTATCTTAGCAAAGGAATGGGTTTAACCTTCTAGGGATTCTGGGTGTATTTACGTGATTGAAACGATGACATATACGTCTTGTGTACGGGTGCGTCCCGCTAAAGGTTGAACGTATATCTCAAGAAATAATTTGATATTCAACTCTAGTAGGGACGCACCTTGGAAGTTTTTCAAAAAGCGAAAAAACTTCTATTTGCATTGAATCTCTTTCCAACCTTGGATGGGACGCACCCTTGTGTACTTTTGATGTTGTACTTGTATACTTTTGTGTTAGTATATGGACTAGTTTAAGGTTAAAGCCTTACAAAGTATGTTGCTGACTGTACACAAATAGGTGTGAAGTTGTGGTTCTAAGGCTTGAATCCTCCGCTTTGTGTACTAAATTTGTACTGAGTACAACTTAATAAAGTAAATAAATAATCACAAGTAATTTTAAGGTATTAAGGATGGGAACACGCTACTGTGTCACAAGCTGCACCTAAAACAAAAACGACTGTTCAAGCAAGTCCTTGGCGAAAGATTTTTGAGGATATTCGTCGTTCTGTAGGTAATAAACGGGATGATACAGGTGTTCTTGGTAGCATTAATTGGTTACGTAAACAGATGGAACAAAAAGGGGCAAACCCGAATGTTGTTCGCAACATCATTTACCGTGACAAAGGCAAGATTAATGATAAGCGTATCCTTTTTGACATCTTAAATCAGCTATGGGTTGATTTAGGGAATGAACAGCTTCAAGTACCAGAGCTTGAAGTATTGCTCTCAACAGGTGGTAGTGCTGAGCAAGAGGTGATGCAACTTCTTGGTCGAGAAAAGCGTAGGGCGTACCGTAGTTTTGTCGGTGCAGTACGAAGTAGCTATCCGCCTAAACTCTTGATTACTGGACGACCTGGTTCGGGCAAGACACTTTTAACTGACTACATTCAGCAAGCACTTGAAATGCCACCAAGAGCTGCTGAAAAAATTATCCGTTTAGAATTTAGTCGCAATGATTTAGCAGCTTCGCTTAGCCGTCTTGCAAGTGCGCTTGGGGTTGATGATGAACTTTTTGAATCACGGCTTGTAAAAATTGCTTCTTCAACTGCCTATGCGGTTCAGGCAGATGCACAGGCAGATGTTGCTAGGGCTATTATTGAAGAACTGCGTTACAACGAAGAACCAGTTGTACTTCTCTTGCACATCTCACAGGTGGTTGGTTCAGGAGATCAAGAAGATACCTTGGGGCTTGCGCCGTTACGGTTGAATACAACTGATGTACCAAGAGTAAATTCGACTGAGTGGCTTTGGGTGTCTTTGCTCACCCCACTTAGCCGTTTGCCAAACCTGAGTGTTTTGGTCAGTATGGTTGATACGCCAACAAGAGTAGTGTCATCGCTTGGGCGTTTTAAAGACCCGATTAAACTGAGTCCGCCTACTGCGAGTGAAGCTAGACGTTTTGTTAAGGCACGTTTGCCGCACCTTGCCACGGTTCAGCAAGAAGCACTGGTGAACCGTGCTAAGCGTTCTTTTGAAGATTTGCGTACTTTAACCTTGCTTGCGGAAATTCGTGAGCCCTTAAGTCGAAATGATAATGAAGATGCTGGCTTAAAGCTTGTTTCGCAACTTAGTCATTTGGTACATACTGCTGCGGATGTCAAGCTTAGGAACTTTTTAGGTGCGCTAGCGGTTCTTTCTTTGCAAGATTATCCAGCCTTTACAACGCAGGCGCTCAATCATGTGCGTGAGAGTGAAGAGCCTTTTAACAGTATTACCCAAGCTTTTTTAGATGTTGTACCTGGAGAGGCAGAGACGTGGCGTTGTTTTTCTAGGGCACTAGCTAAAAGTTTACGTGAAGAACTTTTACTGAGTGATCCAACTTTTTATAAATCGCTGAATAAACGAGCTAGCGAAAATTATGAAGAAGCTGCGGCTAAAGATCCACGCAGTGAGGTGGGCACACGCTATGTTTATCATCTGATTGAGGCGAGGCTGTGGGAAGAGCTCGAGCAGTGGCTACGTCTCCACAGCGTTCAACAATCCTTACTGCGTCGTGTATGGCGTTTGGCAAGTCAAGAACTAAAAAATAATCCTAAAGACCTAGAAATTTTTGAAGCCATCACTTTGCAAGTCGCAGCCTACTACGTCAAGCTTGGCAGTCATAACCATCCTGATGTTGTAGAAGCCTTGGAAGTTTTAGCTCAGTCAGAACAAGGTGAATTACGAGCTTGGTCACAACTTAAACGTGCTGAGAGTGAAGTTATCAAAGCAAATTATGATATGGCTGAAAAACTGGTTGAAGATTGGCCAGACATTGATGACCCAACCTTAAATGCTGAGGTAACACTTGTTAAAGCTAGTGTGGCACGTTGGCGAAGTCAGTTAGATAATGCTGCTGATTTGATAGAGCAAGGTGCTCGGCAAAAACTTGCTGATATATCACCAAAAAGTGTTTCGGGTGAACTGGTTCATGCCAAAGTATCTGTATGGGCAGGCTTGATTGCTAAAGATAGAGGCGAGCTAGATCAAGCGATAGAACATTTTAGTAATGTTCAAGCAGATGACGATTTGATTCGTGCTAGGGTTGCTTTTCAACAAGGTGATGCTTTGATAAAGCTTGGCAAGTATGATGCTGCCCTAAAGTCTTTAGAAAAAGCGCTTAAACTTTCCAAACGTAGTGAAGCTCCTTTACATGAACAAATCCGTTATCAATCTCGTGTAGCCCATCTGCTTCGCAAGCGTGGCGCACTTGAAGCCGCAACGCAGCATTTTGATGAAGCCAAGCTGCTTTTAGAAAGTCAAGATACCTTGGGTATCGTTCGAGATTTTGAGTGGGCAAAAATGCGTGATGAACGTGCCCTCAACCTCTTGGCAACAGGGCAGTTCGATGCAGCTATTTTTGATCTTTGGAAAAATATCGAAGTATTTCAGAAGTATCAGAGCGTTTACGAGGTAGATGCAACCTTTAGAATTTTGCGAAGTACCTTGCGATTAAGTTTTGCTTATTGGTGTCGCAGCCTCAGCCAACGACTAACCTTGCCGCTCATGAAAGCTGATATGACGCAGCCAGATCATCCTGATGTTGTTCATGCAAGGCAACTTTGTTTGAGTGTTCAAGAGGTTTTAGCACAAAAAGATCAGTTTCACTACTTCACGATAGAGAATAGTGCCCTACTGATTTCAAGTTTGGTGGCGAGTTCTGTTGATGAGGCTATTCGTTTGGCGAAGGCAGCTTATGAGGGCTCGAGCTATGACTATGACCTCGCCCTAAGTAGTGCTTACCTGAGTTTGGCGTACTTACGAAAGCAGGCTTTAGCAGAAGTTCTAGAAAATGCCGAAAAAGGTTTAGCGGCTTTAGAAAAAATCCGCAATGATTCAACGCTTAAACAAGAACTTAGTGATGAAGGCTTACTCGCATGGCTATTAGCATTAAAAATGCAAGCCTATGCAATAGATGAAAATAGACAAAAAGCCATAGAGTGTCTACTACAAGTACTTTCAGATACAAGTTTGGCAATTCATCATGAATCCGTTTTACGGGTATTTGCTGCTTTGGCTGAAAACAACAGGTCTGAATGGTTAACGCCTGAGTTGTGCGAGCGATTTAAAGTCCAGCCTGAAGAACTGTCAAATAATAAATATGTTCGCTT
>CALDTA010000153.1:0-2814 GCA_937924455.1 uncultured Deinococcales bacterium | reverse complement strand
AACGAAATCGAAGGCTATCTTTCAGATAGATTGCAAGAAGCACTTTGGCGTGAGGTCTTGCACTTAGTCAATGATGACATCGCAACCACTGAAGAACTCGATGATGCCATTATCTACGGTCCAGGCTTGCGCTGGGCAATGATGGGTACGAATCTAACCTTTCACTTAGCTGGCGGTGAGATGGGCATGAAACACATGCTCGAGCAGTTCGGTCCAGCCCTCAAACTCCCTTGGACAAAACTAGTTGCGCCAGAACTTACAGATGAACTTATTGACCGCATGGTAGAAGGTACGCAAGCACAATCCGCAGGCACAAGCATCAAAGAACTTGAACGTCTTCGCGATAATTGCCTAATCAGCATCATGCGAGCCTTACAAGAACACCAATATGCTTCAGGCAAAATCATGACCGAGCTAGATGGCAAACGCTACGCCCAAAGCACAGAAAAAATCTGGCAAGCTAACGAAGTTATCGATGCTCCTCTAGAACTCTATACATGCAAAGTCAGCCCTACATGGATTGACTACAACGGTCACATGACCGAAGCTAGTTACCTAACCGCATTTGGCGAAGCTAGCGACCAACTCTTCCGCTACATCGGCATAGATGAAAGTTATCGCAACGAAGGAAAAGGTCACTCCTTCTACACTGTAGAAACACATATTAACTTCTACAACGAGGTTGGCAGTGGCGAGCCTCTACGCTTCACAACGCAACTAATCGGCGTAGATGATAAGCGTCTACATTTCTTCCATAGCATGTACCACGGCAACACTGGCGACCTAATCGCAACCACTGAACAAATGCTCCTACACGTAGATATGCAAGCCAGTAGCGCAGCCCCTATCTTGCCAAATGTCAAAGAAGCGCTCGATGCCATCTTTGTTGTACATAAAGATATGGAAATTCCAAGCCAAGTCGGTAGACAAATGAAAACTAAGCACGTATAAGTTAGCTATTTCTATTATGCCTATCAAGAAAGCTGTCAGTGTTAGTTTAGGCTCATCCACAAGAGATGAAGCTACTGAATTACATATAGATAATGATGTCATTCAGCTTTCTAGAATAGGTGTGGATGGTGACTTAAAAAAAGCCAAAGCACTTCTTGAAGAACTTGACGGAACTGTTGATGCCATTGGGCTTGGTGGTACAAATCTTTATATGTACATGGGGCGCAGAGCTGTGCCTATCCGTGAAACACATCAGTTAATCAAAAATGTCAAACAGACACCTATCGCTGACGGCTCAGCAGTAAAAGATGCCATAGAACGCAACCTACCCAAACAATTAGAAAAAGTTCTTGGTGAGCCTTTGCAATATAAAAAAGTTTTCTTAGTAAGTGGTGTGGAGCGACCTTTTTTAATTGATGCGTTCCTAAAACAAGGCTGCAATATGACCTATGGTGATTTAGCAGTTGGCTTAGGCTTACCCATCAAACTAACCAATCGCAACTTTATGAATTTTCTTGCTTACATGATGGTACCTACTATTTCACTTTTGCCTGTGAAAGCAATTTACCCTACAGGCAAACAACAAGAAGAAATAGTAAGAGGTGCAAGTACAAAATTCATGGCTGAGGCAGACATTATCACTGGTGATTTCCATTACATCCGTCGATACCTTCCTGATAACCTAACAGGTAAAATCATCGTCACCAATACTGTAACTTCAGACGATAGAGAAATTCTAAAAAGGCGTGGTCCTGTTCAACTATTTACTACCAGTCCAAACATCAATGGTCGTTCATTTGCCACCAACATGCTAGCAGCAGCCCTAGTCGCAGCCATCGGCAAGGATCCAAAAGATATTACTGACGATGAATACCGAGACTACGCTAAAAAATTAAACTTCACCCCATCGTGGGAAGTACTTGAAACTTAAGAAATACCAAAAAGGAATCCTATGAACAACCTGCAAAAAAGAATTGTAGAAAAACGAACCCAAAAAGGATTTGAAACCGACCCACTCAAAATCCACATCCTACTAACCGAAGAAGTTGGCGAAGTATCTTCAGAACTAAAACGCATGTGGTCAAAAACCCACACCGATTTCAACAAGGAAAACCTAGGCGATGAAATCGCCGATGTCTTTGTACTCCTAAGTGCCTTAGACAGTGCCTTAGCCAGTGTCTTAGACAATGAATTCGACATAGACGTAGAAGAATCCGTAGAAAAGAAATTCTTTAAAAAAGACTCAACCCAAACTTGGAAAAACGCCCCACCAACCACCTAACTAATTAATTCCCCCCTTTACCAAAGGGGGGCTAGGGGGGATTTGCTTTTAACTCTAAAAACACACCCCCCGAAAGGAACCCACCCCATGAACTTCCAACTAACCGAAGAACAAAAACTAATCATCCAAACCGTCCGAACCTTCGTAGAAAAAGAACTCACCCCCTATGAAGAAGAAGTCGAAAAAACGAATCAGGTAAGACCTGAACTCGGTCAACAAATTAAAGAACGTGCTATCGCCCAAGGACTCTATGCTGCCAACATGCCCGAAGAACTTGGTGGTGCTGGACTCGATAGCGTCACTATGCTCCTGATGGAAATCGAACTTGCCTTTACAAACTATGCACTATCTAGTTTTGTTTATCGCCCAAGTAACATTTTGCAAGCGTGTGTCGGTGAACAGCGTGACCGTTACCTCTTCCCTTCAATCAAAGGTGAACGTATCGACTGCATCGCTATGACAGAACCAAACGCTGGCTCAGACCTTCGAGGTATGCAAACCAGAGCTGTTAAAGATGGTGACGACTTCATCATCAATGGTGTGAAACACTTCATCAGCCACGCAGATGTCGCAGACTATAC
>CALDTA010000152.1:0-3954 GCA_937924455.1 uncultured Deinococcales bacterium | reverse complement strand
ATACTACTTTCTTCACTTGAATCAGTGACAATACAAATCGTGCGATAAAGTCAATTCGGTGTTTTGTTCCTTCAAAATACTGGACGAGTATTTTTTCTAACGCTATGCTTGTTTCCATGGACTAGTCTCCTAAAATCTTTGGTTCTCACCTTGATTTTACTTTGATTAGTCCTTCTTTTTTCTTTCTTGGCTTTACTGAGGTGTAGGATGATTTTTTTTATTTAAAAAAAGGTGGAGCTGAGAGCAAAAGCAAAGGCAAAAAAAGTCCTCCTTTTTTAAAGGAGGATTTAGGAGGATTTCGCTTTTGCTTTTAAAAACTCGGTCTCCCAAAGGCAACCGCAGTAATCTCAGACTCCAAAAACAGCTCTTTACCACCAATCACAGGTTTTTTATCTACCCTAGAAACTTGTACCTCTATGTCACCAGCGCCAGCTTTTTCAGCGTGTTCTTTGGCTTTGTTGCTTGCAACAGTCTCAGCGTAGCTAAGAGCATCTACTAGATGGCTGAAATCGGTGGTTTCTTGCGAAGCATGAACCCTGAAAGTGTTTTTAGCAGGTGTAGATACATTCAGCTTTACAGTGCTGCGAACTAGTCCTACGACTGCGCCAATAGCATTCGCTACTTCAGCATGTTCTGGAATGACTGCTTTTGTATTTAAGATATCGCCAACATCAGGGTAGTAGGTTGTAGCAGATGCACCAAGACCAATAACAGGTAGGCTGATGCCTAATGATAGGTCGATGATGTTGTACTTTTTGCTTAAAGCTGCTTCAATGAGTGGATGCTGGCTAGCATTGATGAGTTCTTTTGCTGTTTTGCTAGATGTTGCTTTAGTAGATGTTGCTATGTTTTCTGAAGCGTCCGTGACAAAGGCTGTATCTAAGATGACTTCAGCTGAGCGACGTTTGAGTCTGTTGATAACCCGTTGACTGATTTCTTCAGGGCTTTCTGCGACGACTAAGCCTTTGTTGTTTCGTCTGTTAGCAAATATTTGTGCTGCTTTTTTCGCTGCTTCGCCATCCCAAACATCGTAGCCTCCCACGACATGTGAGGCATCCGAAGGGGTGAAGGCTGCTACAGCAATGCGTTTTGCTTTTAGTAGTCTGTTGACTGCACTTTTTGAACGGCTGTTTTCTAGGATGTCGTCAAAAGTAGTTGGACCGTTGGCTAGCTTTGCTAAAATAGTTTGCTCATTGCTTGAGAGGGAAGTGTCCGAGGCTCGAGCCTCACTAATTAGCTTGACAAATTCACCGTCATGCTCTCTAGGAAACATACTTTCAAGCTGTTTATCTAAAGCTTCATGCACCAACTCTGGATATTCTTTAGCAAAAAGGCTCACAGGAATAACCCGACGTGGTCCAAGCGAAATCTTAGTATTCAAACCATCATGTTCTAAATCAACTTTGCTATCGCCCCCTAGTCCGAAGGTGTGCATGTCTACAGCTTTGACCATCGTGCGCCAGCCAGCTATTGATATACCATCTTCACGTAGCTTTGGTTGTCCACCAGTCAAAATAGCTATATCTGTTGTTGTTCCACCAATATCTGAGATGATGGCATTTTCAGCATTTGCCAGATAAGATGCACCAACCAAACTTGCTGCTGGACCTGAGAGCATTGTCTCTACAGGACGTTTTTTAGCTTCTTCTGCGGCAATCAGCGAACCATCGCCTTTAACAATCATCAGAGGCGCATTGACACCGTAAGTGTTCAAAGATGTTTCTATCGCTCTGATAAAGTCATCAATCATGCCAATTAGCCCAGCGTTAAGCACACATGTGACAGCTCTTTGTGATGCATTGAGCGCATGGGCAAGCTCATGACTACAAGTCACAGGTTTATTGGTCTTTTCTGTGATGAGCTCTTTTGCTGCTAGCTCATGTGCAGGGTTGCGGACAGAAAAATAAGACGTGAGGGCAAAAGCCGATACACTATCGCCCTTCTCAGCGATAAAGGTTTCAAGAGCGTCAAGCACGAGAGGCTCTTGGCTTTGTCCAGAACCATCATGTCCACCAGGCAAGCGAACAACTTCGTGTTGCTCTAAAACGGCTTCTAACTCTGGGCGGATGGCTTTATCCATGCCGATGAGCACAGCACAGCTCTTTTGGCTGATGCCTTCAACAACTGCATTGGTTGCTAAAGTGGTAGACACAGACACCAAAGCAATATTTTGGGTATCGACCTTAGATGTTTTTAAAACTGAAGCGATAGCTTCGCTGATGCCAACGTCTAGGTGTTGATGTGTTGTGAGTGCTTTAGCTTTTGCAAGAACTTTTTTGCTAGCTTCTTCTAAAATCACAGCGTCGGTATATGTGCCGCCCGTGTCGATTCCGAGTAAAAGATTCATGTGCTACCTCGATTGGGTGTATTCGCATGTTGGAAGATATATAAATCTTAATTTGATGGAAAAATGCTTAATATATGCAATTACAGCTTGGCAGATTTTTTCCGCTTCGCTCCAAGAATGTGCTACATTTTTAATTTTCCACCTTACAGATGCACCCTTATTTATCCATTTGATGGCTAGAGTCTATCAGAAAACTATATGTATAGATGCTGATTTTTGCCTAGTTTTTATATTTGTACGTGAGAGAGCTTTACTCAACAAAATCTTCTGGGGTCAATCTTTTTACAGTATTAAAACAGGATGAGTAGATAGCATGAATATGCGTATAGTTTAGCGTTTTAGGTGCTGAATTTAGTGTTCTAGACACGATTAGTTAGGGAGTATGAGACATAAGGTCAAATATTGCAGCTACCATTGCTAAAGTGCGTGTACTGAAATAAGTACACAAGTAATATAGATTGTAGCTTTACTAACAGTGTTGAGCAATTACAACATTTAGCTAACATTGTGTTTACGTTTACATTCTACAGTTGGTCAAAATCATCTGATGCACAAACATTTGATTTCAGGTACGTGTAAAAGGGGAAGATTATTGTCTATGTTTTGGAGTGCCTGTCGCTACAAGATATAGCTGTCAGACTCATTCTTAAGTGAGTTTGGATAGGAGTATCACAGTGAGTGATATTATTGATTTAGATGAAATGATTACAACAGATGCCTTATCACCAACTATAGCACCAAGCATAGCAACAACTATAGCAACAACAATGTCTACAGAAACAGTATCTGGTGTAATCGGTGAACAAATCACCATTACAGAACAAGACCTCAAGGTTTACACCACGAAAAATGGCTCGCCTTGGCAGCAAAAGGATAGTAAGTTTTTAGACGATTGCATTTTACATGAAAATGTTGACGATGCAGTGCAGTACGCTGAGTCAAACTTTTGCACGATTATTTGCGTTGAGGATGGCACGATTACTTGGTCGGGTGGTCCTGTAAAAGCTAAGACTTTGTTTTCAGACTAATACCGAAATGAATCAAGAATGTCATAATTCCAAGAAGCGCCAAATCTTAAAAAAGTCTTATCTTTCGGTTCTTTTGATAATTCATTCAACAAGCGGACTATGACATTTATCTTTCAGCTTAGTATAAGTATACAAACTATGTTTTGAAAATCTTCTCCGCTGAAACTAGAAACCAGCGGAGATTTTTATAGGCGGTTAGAGTACCTCTGTCGCTCGCCAGAGTAGCCAACTCGCTAGTGTGCGGTAAGGTTTCCAAGGCGCACCCTGTTGTAGTAGTACTACAGGTTTTATCAACTTATCTTTTCCTAAATCTTCTTGCTTTAATGCTGTAACCTTGTTTGGAAAAAGCAAATGATAGCCTTTGCGAACCCCTAAGTCTGCTGCTGGCAACACATCTAAACGACCAAGACCTGACATAAGGTACATCTGTGCGCTCCACTCGCCAATGCCTCTGACTTTTACGAGACTTTTGATGATGTCTTCATCGCTCAGTTTGGCAAGTTGTCGTGAGTTGGGCACTGTGCCTTCTAGGATGTGCTTACTTAAGTCTAAAAGAGCAAGCGCTTTGTTTCGTGATAC
>CALDTA010000151.1:0-7409 GCA_937924455.1 uncultured Deinococcales bacterium | reverse complement strand
AGCATTGTTTCACCAAACGCTGTTACATCGAACATTTCGAACCTAGGGTCTTGTGGTCTAGCCATTTCTTGCTTCGTGCATTCTTTGTTGTAATAGTTTTGTAAGTTCAGTCAGTGCTGTTAACTCAGATTGAGAAATTTCGCCATCTTGTACAATAGCGTTGTTCACAAGGTAACTACCGATTCCAAAAGCTACAGCTCCAGCATTGTGGAAGTCTTTAATTGTATCAGGATTAACGCCACCTGTTGGTATGAAGTCAATATGGTCAAGGGGTGCTCGTAATGCCTTCATGTATTTTGGTCCTAAGGCATCAGCAGGGAAGAGCTTTACAGTTTCACAGCCTAGTAGGTAGGCTTGCTGCGCTTCTGTAGATGTAAAGATGCCTGGGAAAACAAGTGTGTCATGCTTTTGTGCTGCTTCAACAACATCCATATCTAGACAGGGTGTGATGATAAATGAACTATCAGCATCAACCGCTTTTTCAACATCTTCGGTCGTAAGTACAGTACCAGCACCAACAAGCACATCATCGCCATAGGTGTTACTTATCTCTTTAATGCCTTCAAGAGCGTTGGTTGTGTTCAAGGTGACTTCGATGATGCTAACACCACCTGCAACAAGTGCTTCAGAAATAGCCATGATGTTTGCTAGACTAAATTTTCCTCGAATAATGCTAATAAGACCCTTGTCATAAAGTTTTTCTTTGATAGTTGTAGGGTTAGTTGCTGTTTTGACTTCTGTTGTCATTCCAATTCTCCGATTCTAAGTTATAAAATAATGTTAGTTATATATGATTACGAACTGCTTCGATAATCTCTTGATATTTCCATCCATCTTCAAAGCTTTGGTAGGGTTCAAAGTCTTCTCCAAGAATATCCTTCACAAATTCTTGTGTAAGACAAGCCCAGTTTCTTTCGGTATCTGTTTCGATGGGTGGTAGTTTTTCAATAATTGAAGTAGGCAGTTCAAGTTCTTTCCATGCTATTTCAGGTTGTGACTTATCAAAATAGTACAGCGGTCCTTGTGCATAAGAACCTTGTATATGTATAGCACCTTTACTTCCGTAGATTGCAATAGAATCTTGATTAAACCTTGGTTGTAGACCGCTGTGTTTAAATAGTGCCGATACAGCTTGAGTAGGTGCAAAGCTCGAGCCCACCTTAGCAAGAATTGTATAGCTCCACTCAGAATCAACATCCGCCCACTTTAAATTTGGGTCATCTATATTTTTAGGTATATGGTTTCGTCTTGTCCTAAAGTCATGTACATCATTAACGATAGGTGCTTTCTGCATATCAGAACGTGTTTCCCCTGATACAGAATCCAATACTGAATCTACATCTGCATTGAGCATGTGCAAAATGATTGAGAGCTTGTGAACAAAGTTGTTGTTTAGACGTCCACCACCTTGCTCTATAGTGTGCGACCATCCAAAGGGAATGAGTGGTTCTAAATTATAGTGCGAGATACATTCGGTCTCTTGTGGTTCACCAATCAACCCCTCGCTGATGAGCTGCCTAGCAAAGGTGACGTATGGCATATACCGATAAGAGGCAGCAAAAGCAGTTTTTACACCTTTTTCTTTAGCCTTAAGATAGAGTTCTTTAGCTTGGGCAGCAGTAGCAGTTAAAGGCTTATCGCAGAAGATGTGACAGTTGTGCTCGAGCCCTGCCAATATAGCCTCAAAATGCGCCCCTCCAGGTGTACCTATGCTAATAATATCAGGCTGTAAGTCCTCAAGTGCTTGCTGCCAATTCGTTCCCGCATAAGGAATATCACATTTTTTAGCAACATCTTTAACAACAGATTCAGTTCTGCTAACCATGCCAACAATCTCTGCGCCTGCTGTTCTAAATGCAAGTGCATGACCTTGACCAGCAAAACCAGAACCGTGAATGAGTACTCGTAATTTTTGATTCAAAGCTATCCCTCTTTTACATACTGTTTATAAATATTGCTTACAAAAATACATTAGCTGCTTTGATTAAGATTGGTGAACATATACTAACAACAACAAATACGAAAATACAAATTGTTGTACGCCAATACCGTACTTACGTACTATGTGGTAGTTAGAACTTAGTTCGTTTTAAGAAAATCAATTCTAAAAAATATCGTTTGCTATTATTAAGTCGAGTACTTAGCTAGAGCTAAATAAATATTGCTTACGAATTTATGACTCAAGATTTGACAGGACGTTTATAGCGCACTCTGCTTTAATCAATATTTATGGCGCACTTTGTCGAACGATAAGCTTAGGTTTAAATAACAAGTGCTTGTCTGTCAATTCACCTGACATGGAAGCAAGTAATAGTTCTAAAGCATTACTACCAATATCGTGTTTTGAAATACCAATAGTTGTTAAACTTGGATTGATTAAACTAGCCATGCGGATATTATCATTACCGATGATGGCAAGGTCTTCAGGTACGCGTCTACCAAGTTCTAAAGCAGCTTGTAATGCACCAATAGCAGCCATATCGTTATAACAAGTGAGTGCAGTAATTTCTGGTTGTCGCTCTAAAAGCCTCATAACAGCTTCTTGAATGGCAGATTCATTGGGCTGGCTATAAACCATATAGCGTGGGTCTGCGTCTAAATTTCTTGTTTCTAATGCAGTGATAAAACCCGTACGGTGTGCCTGTGTACTATGAGATTCTTCAGTTCCGCCGACAAAACCAATATGTTCATGCCCAGACGTTAGCAAATGATTTACTGCCAACATAGCTCCATAGGTGTAATCTACACTTACTGTTGCAACTTTTGGTGCTGTCAAAAAACGGTTAATAAGAACAACAGCACTATGGGATTCTATTTTTTCGAGTAGTTCATTATCTGGGAGTCGTGAACAGGCAAGGATGATTCCGTCAACACGCATGTCCTCAAGTAGCTCTACAGCTTCAAGCTCACGTTCTTGGTTTTCATTGCTATTGTAAAGAACAAGGCTATAGCCTGCTTTCCAAGCTGCTTCTTCAGCACCTGCAACTATCTCAGGAAAAAAAGGATTATTGATATCAGGTATTACTAAACCAATAGTATTGGTTTTGTTTGTTGTGAGGCTTCGAGCAATTTTACTTGGGCGATAACCCAGCGAAGCTATAGCTTTAAGGACTTTTTCTTCAGTTTGCTGCCCAGTTGCACCTTTTTGGTTAACCACACGAGATACGGTCATTGTGGAAACGCCAGCTGCTTTAGCAACTTCTGAAATGGTGACTTTACTCATAAATTAGTTATTTTTCCTTAAACCTAGTGCGATTAGTATGACAAAAACACTAACCATTTACTAGTTGCTTGAGTACTACTATTGATAACCTGCCGAAAACAGTACTTATACTATACAAAGAGCACTCAAAGTGCAAATTTGTTACCGATAACAATTGTGTTAGACCTCTCTTTGATTTAGCATACACTATGTTTTAACAGATGTACATAACCTTGTTTTCCCCTTTTATAATAAGGGTTTTACAGGCTTCACAACTATTGTTTGACATATGTTTGACATAAGGGGTGTTTTATGTTAATTTCATATCAACACATAAACCGTTATCGCTAACAATTATATTTTATCTGTGCTTTTTGGTGCTTTGTATTTCAGTAGGTATAGAAATTACGTGTCTTAGTTAGGCTCTTAAACTCTACTAGAGTTTAAGGATTTTAGGATTTGTGAATCAAAGTTCTCAAGCAACTATCATCGAGTATAGGTACGAAAATATAAACTAATGTACGTTAATAACGTACATATTGTTGTGACCGCTATCACTGCGGAAGTTAGTCAATAACAACGCTGTACATAAATGCAGCACATAAATATTTAACAGGTTTAGTTAAGTAAAGAGGATAAATATGAACGTTGATTTAAGCGGCAAGACAGCATTTGTTACAGGTGGAAATATCGGCATTGGCGCTGCTATTTCTAAAACATTAGCAGCAAAAGGTGCCAAAGTTGCTTTAACCTATTACTCTCACTCAGAAGCTGCGGAAGAAACAGTTGCAGCGATTGAGGCTGCAGGCGGTAGTGCAAAAGCCTATCAACTAGATGCTAGAAAAAGTGAAGATGTCAATAAAGTTGTAGCAGAAGCCACGGATTATCTTGGTGGTTCTGTCAATATTTTAGTGAACAATGCAGGACACTTGGTTGAACGGGTCAAAGTTGAAGACATGACCGATGAGCACTGGCACTGGGTTATGGATGTAAACGTATCAAGTGCATTTTACTGTACAAGAGCGGTAGTTCCTAACATGCCAGATGGTGGCAGCATTGTAAATATGTCTTCGCTTGCTGGACGCAATGGTGGTGGCAATGGTACTGCGCCATATGCAGCATCTAAAGCAGCAGTCATTGGCTTTACAAGAGCTATGGCAAAAGAGCTTGGTGCAAGAAACATCAATGTAAATGCGCTTGCTCCTGGATTTATTGTCGATACACCTTTCCACGAAACCTTTACAGGTAAAGAAAAATACGAAGGCATTGTTAAAGGCATCCCTTTAGGTAGAGCTGGTGTGCCACAAGACGTTGCTAACTCTGTTCTTTATTACGTTTCAGATTTAGGTGACTGGGTAAGTGGACAAGTTGCTGAAATCAATGGCGGTATGTGGTTCGTTTAATACTTATCTGGATTTATGTTTAACGTTAATTGGTCACAACTTCAAACGCAGGCTGAAAGTCTGTCATGGTACAGCGATATCGTATCAACCGTTCAAAAACGTGTTGATGCGACTATTGTTGCTGGTCTGAATGTTCCAGACTTACCAGGTGGCTGGTTACATAAGTATGTCTGTCAAGAAACTTGGATGCCACTTCGTTACAATCCTAATGATTCTACACATCACACATCCCTTTTAGGGAAAGTTTACGCAGGTGAACTTTTTGATGGCGGTTGGCTTGTGTGGAGACACAGAGAACTGGCAGATACCGCTAGAGATGCAGGATTTCTATATAAACTTAGTAATGAAGCTTCAAATAAAGGTGCTAAAAATAAAGGTGCTAAGTATTTTGAAGCTGTTAAGACTATCTTAGATGGTTACGCAAAAGTCTATAGCGGTTTTGCTGGCGATGAAGATGCTGAAGCATGGATGACCAAAGGACGTGTCTTTAATCAAGCTTTATCAGAAGCAATATGGGCAGTGCCAATTGTGCAAGGCTTTGGTCTTATTCAAGAAAACCTTGATGCAGTAGACAAAAAAAATATTGTAGAAAATCTACTCTACCCGATAGCAGATACACTCTCAAAAGCACATGATAGCCTAATTGCCCAAAATAAAGTGGATAGTAACTACGTTGCGTGGCTTATTGCTGCTATAGGAACTATCGGCTTCAATATCAATGATGAAAAGCTAATTCACAGAAGCATAGAAGGTGTAGGTGGCTTCAAAGCACACTTTGAAGCATCTATCTTAGCTGATGGTTTTCAATATGAAGTTACGCCCTACTATCACAATTTTGTAGCTTTAGCTTTTATCGATTTGGCTGAAGCTGCGCTCAGTCATGACATCAATCTATATGATTTTAAGGCTTCAAAAGGTCGTGCTAAAGGTCAGAGCATTTCTAGCCTTTGGGAAGCGATGGCGAAGCTTACATTAGCAGACGGTACGATTCCAGAACTCAATGATGGTTCATATTGGCAAGAGAGTATCTATGACAGTGAAGTTTGTGATGTCTATGAGCTTGCTTTGTCGCAAGAAAGTAATGCTATAAAGCAAGAGAGTTACATTTCTATATTAAAAAATGCGTATCGCCGCAGAAGCAACGATAACAATACAAATGAAACTGCTAAACGAGGTAGTTGGGTAGCACTGCTGCGAGCTTCACAAGATATAAATATAGATATCCAAGCTGAACAGCACTCTGTTTGTTTGAAAGATAGTGGTTTTGCTGTGCTGCAAAATAATCATAATATTTTAGCTGCTTGTATTCCCTTTGGTGACTTTGCAGGTAGCCACAGTCACTTTGACCGTTTAGCACCTAGTATATACCCGTTTTCACTTGATGCTGGCACACCGCTATATGGCATAAAAGCTAGGGTGACATGGTATCAGCAAAGCTTGGCACACAATACTGTTGTTGTTGATAAGGTTTCACAAAATAAAGCACAAGATATTTTACTAGAGTCTTTTGGTGACGATACGATTTCGCTAAGGGCAGATTCATTATATGACGGTGTGACTATGGGACGATGTTTACAGCTTAGTACCAACAGACTTACCGATATTTTTGAACTTTCATCGCAAAGTGAACATTGCTATGACTGGTTATGCCATACGGATGGTACTTGGACTTTTCAAGATATTTCCTTTGAGGAAATCGATGAGGTTTACGGAGATGATGAAGCTGGTGGATTTGTACGATTGCTTGCTAAAGCAACTGTGAACGAAACGCTAAAAGCACAGACGGATTACGGTGGGGAATCGTTTGGGCTCGAGCTAACCTCCTCGTCCCCCTTCGAACTCCTACTAGCAACATGCCCAGGACGTTCACAACACCCCCACCAAAAAAGGCATCTACTAATTGCCCGAGTCCAAGCAACTAAAAACACCTATTCAGCAAACTATAAGGTACTTTCATGAGTCATCTATTTCTAAAAAAACACAGCATAGACGAGTGGCGTGAGCTAACAAAAACGACACACAAAGCTCGTTACGAACGTCTTCTTGACCAAGCACAATCTTACGAAGACCACTTACCACCCCCAGAACACCCAAGCGATTCAATTACCTATATTGGTATGGCAGTTGCAAACATGAGCTTGGCTTATTTGCTCAGTGGTGACCAACGCTATATAGACAACGCAAGAAAGTGGATAAAAATTGGCATCGGCTACCCAAGTTGGGGTAAAGAGCGTATGCCTGACCATGACCTCGATGCAGCGTGGCTACTCTTTGGTTTAGGTCTTGGCTATGACTGGCTTAAAGATGACTTACCTGAAGATGAACGAAAAGCACTACACGATAAATTATTGCTGCAATGTCATCGCATCTATGACTTCGCAATCGAAACCGAAGGTTCATGGTGGAGTTCTGCTTATTGGCAAAATCATAATTGGATTTGTTACGGTGGTTTAGCAACAGCAGCTTATGCACTTGCTGAAGAGCATCCAGAAGAAGCAAAAGTTTGGACAGATAGAGCGAGAGAAAATTTCCAAACTGCACTGCCACTCATGGCAGATGATGGTTCAGACTACGAAGGTCCAGTCTACTGGCGATATGGTTTTATTTGGTTCCCAATCTATGCACATCTAGAGCAACAACAAAGTGGTACAGATTTACATGATTCTAACTTTCTAGCTAAAGCTGCTGATTTTAGATTGCATTTAAGCGCACCGAATCTTATCAACACTGCAAATATTGGCGACACGCATGACCGCCGTAGTGCACACTCTGCTGCAATCAATTTGCGCCTAGCAAGTTTATAT
>CALDTA010000150.1:0-5758 GCA_937924455.1 uncultured Deinococcales bacterium | reverse complement strand
GTGAAGACCTTCTTGGAATTCTGAAAGTGGTAAAGAATGTGAAACGAGCGGCAATAGCTGAATACCACCACCTTTAACCATTTCAATACTTTCGTGGAAGGTTTTGTTAAGTGCAAAGCTACCAATGATTTTTAAGTCTCTGCGGAATATATCAGCAGGACTAACAGACATAAATGCATCATCTGGTGCAACACCAAAGACCCAAATCGTTCCTGCTGGACGAACATATTTAAAAGCACTTTCTAAAACCGCAGGGATGCCCGTAGCATCTGCAACAACGTCATACTCTCTTTTCATATCTTTAAATTCATCCGAAAGATAGACTTCATTTGCACCAAGTGATTTGGCAAGTTCTAAGCGCTTTGGAGCAACATCAATCATGGTCACTGAGGCAGCGCCAGCTTGTTTTACGGCTTGCATCATTAAGCAACCCATAGGACCAGCACCAAAGATGAGCATACTACTGCCTGCTTGAATCTGTACTTGTTTAAGACCCCAAACCACACAAGCGAGTGGTTCAATGAGCGCAGCTTCTGCAAAAGAAATATCGCCAATGTCAAAGACTGAGCTTTCAGGAATCGAAACATATTTTGCAAAAGCACCGTCCATGTTTACACCAACTACACCAAGGTTCTCACATTGGTTTTGACGGTTACGTTGGCAGTAGTAGCAGTAGTTACACGGTAAGTTTGGATCGGCAGATACACGGTCGCCAACTTTGAATTGGGTTACTTTTTCACCAATGGCTGAAACCACACCACTGAATTCGTGACCTGGAACCATTGGGAATTGGGCGAGTGCATATTCACCTTTTAAGATGTGAATGTCAGTACCGCAAATGCCAGCATTTTTAACTTCGATGACGACTTCGTTTGCTGCTGGCTCAGGTTTTGCTACTTCAGTGACTAGCGTTTTGTTCGGTGCGATAAACTGTGCGGCTTGCATCATGTCTAGTTTAGTTGTAGTTGTACTCATTTTACAGCCCCCATCGTTAATCCAGTTACCAATTGTTTTTGTGCAATCCATCCTGCTATAAGAACAGGAATAATCGCTGCGGTAACAGCAGCAGACATTTTTGCAATGAACAAATCGCCCTGCGCCGCTTTAAAGGTAGAAACATAAACCGATACAGGTGCAGCTTCCAGCGTTGACGTGAGGTTCACAGCTAAGAAGAATTCGTTCCAAGTAAAGATAAGTGCAAGCAATGATGTCGCAGCTAAACCAGGAATTAGCAGTGGAAATATGACTTTAGAAAATTCTTGCCAAAGGTTTGCACCATCTAAGCGAGCAGCTTCAATAATGTCATAGGGCAGTTCTTGCATAAAGGAGCGCATCATCCACACAATCAGTGGAAAGTTCATGCCTGCATACAAGATGATAAGTCCAAGTTGTGTGTTAAGTAGATTTAGATTATTGAAAATTACATAGAGAGGTACGATAACACCAGCAGGCGGTAACATACGTGTGGACATAATCCAGAGCATTGACCCTTCAGTACGTTTTGTTGGGTAAAAAGCCATTGCGTATGCTGCGGGCAGTGCCAAGAGTAAGGCTACAACTGTTGACCAGAAGGTAATACTTATCGTATTGAGTAGGAATTTTGGAAAAGATGATTGAAAAACAGCCTCTTGCCAATTTTCTAGTGTTGGTTCAAAAAAGAGTACGGGTGGAAACTGAATTGCTGTATTCTCTGTTTTGAATGATGTAACTGCCATCCAGAAAATTGGAAAAAAAGAAATTAATGCGATAGCGAATGTAATAAAAGTTAAAAAGAATCCTAGAGCTTTGTTGTTCATGCTGCTGCCTCTGTTTCGTCTTTATTGCCAAGAACACGTAAGAAAAGTATGATGACAATATTTGCAAGAATAACTGCAAATATGCCATATGCGCTAGCTCTGCCCACATTCCAGCGAGAAAATGCCTCAAGGAAAATTTGATAGGGGAGATTAGTCGTAATGATACTTGGTCCGCCAGAAGTGACAATAAAAATAATACCGAAAACATTTAGGATGAAAATTGTTTCGAGAAGCAGTGCGATTTCAATAAAACGTTTTAGGTGTGGCAGAATGATGAATCTGAACATCCCAATACCACCAGCACCATCAATTCTTGCTGCTTCAACTGTAGAATCAGGTAATGATTGTAAACCAGAAAGTAAGATAAGCATGACAAACGGTGTCCATTGCCAAGTTACAATCAAAATGATTGAACCCATGGGTATGACATCAGGCAAATAAAAGTTTGGTATATTTAAAAAGTCAAGTATAAGAGTAAGAATACCAATTGTTGGATTCAGAAGGATGTTCTTCCACAAAACACCGGCCGCAACAGGCATGACTAAAAACGGAGAAATTAAGAGTGTTCGGGCAATTGCTCTACCAGGAAATGGTCTATTGAGTAACAGCGCAAGCATCATGCCAAAAATAAATGTTAAAACAACTACACTAAGGGTTAGATAAATTGTGTTCCAAAGAATAGCGTAGAAATCAGGATTGTTCAGAACACGACTATAATTACGCCACATCCTGTCCCAACCCATAAAGCCAGTACTATTTGGGCGAAGTAAATTCCAATTTGTAAACGAAAAATAGATTGCTACGACAAAAGGAACTTGGGTAACAAGGATTAGAAATAACAATCCTGGTGCCGACAAAAACTTTCGTGGATTGTTTTGTGCCATTTGCATTTAGAACCAAACCTTTCCTATATAACTTATGTGGGGATAAAAAAGAGAGTTTAGTGATTGAATAATTGCGTAATAAGTAATAATAAGTTAATAGCCCTTCCACGATTGGCTGTGTTAGCCAGTCAGTATTGGTTAGCTAGTCAGTCTTTAGTCAGTCGTGGTTAGCCAGTCAATCGTGGAGCTTCGTTGCGAATAAGAAACAAATGCGTTTATGTAATGCACAACTCCGTGGAATTGCTATAAATATAATTGCTGTATTAAATAAAGTTGTATGTTGCAAAAAAATAGGTATTATCTTGTGTTTTTGATAAAGATAAAGGCGCATGTATTGACATACGCCTTTATCAATTTTGGAAGGGTTTCAGTAGCACGTGAAACTACTAAAACAGAATAGAACTAACTAATTCTTAGTAGTAACCAGCGTCTTGCATTGCTTCATCAACAATGCGTTGAGCACGCTCTAGTGCCTCTTCTACAGAGATATCACCAGAGATTGCAGCTGTTACTTCTTGAGCAACATCTTGACCGAAGCCTGAGAATTCAGGGATTGCCACAAACTGAACGCCTGGAGCTAATGTTGGGTTAAGTGTTGATTTTGTTGGGTCAACAGTTAGAATCTGGTTTAGTGTCATTTCAGCAAATGGTGCAGCGTCTAGGTACTTCTGGTTCTCATATAGAGAAGCACGTGTACCAGGAGGAACAACTGCCCAACCTTTTGTTTCGCCAACTAGTTCTAAATACTCTTTAGAAGTAGCCCACATTAGGAACTTGAATGCAGCTTCTGTATTTTCAGATGCAGTAGGGATACCAAGGTTCCATGACCATAACCAAGCGTTACCGCGTGTTACAGGACCAACTGGAGCTAGAGCTTGAGATAGGTCTGGACCAGCTTCTGTTTGTGAAAGGAAACCAGCAGCTACTGTTGCGTCAATCCACATACCTGCTTGACCAGCGCCCATAAGTGCTAGAGACTCAGGGAAGCTGTTACCAGATACACCAGGAGGACCACAGTCATTGACTAGGTCTACATAGAAGTTTAGAGCTGTATTCCACATAGTTGAGTCTAGTTGTGGACGACCTTCAGCATCTAACCACTGACCACCGTGTGTGTTAACGACAGTCGTGATTGGAGCCATGTTGTCACCCCAGCCAGGCTTACCACGAAGAGCAATACCATAAACGTCATTCTCAGGGTCATGGATTGTACAAGCAAATTCTCTGATTTGCTCCCATGTTGGTTGCTCTGGCATTGTTAAGCCATTTTCTTCGAAAAGACGCTTGTTGTACATAGTGAAGCTTGACTCAGCATAGAATGGTGCAGCATAAAGCTCGCCACCGTAGCTAAGACCGCCAGTTACAGCAGGAAGCAAGTCGTCAAAGTCATAACCTGCAGCTGCATCTGGATACTGAGCAGCAAGACCGTCAATTGACTCAATCCAGCCATTTTCAGCCCAGATTGGTGCTTCATACATACCTACAGTTGCTAGGTCAAAAGAGCCACTGCCTGTTGCAACGTCAGTTGTAAGACGTGAGCGAAGTGTACCTTCGTCTAAGAATAAGAACTCAACAACGATACCAGGATTTGCATCCTCAAAGTGCCCTTTTAGTTCTTCCATAACTAGCATATCACCGTTATTTACAGAAGCAACTGTAAGTGTTGTCTGAGCGAAAACTGTACCTGCTAATAAAAGCACAAGAGACAAAAATAGTTTTTGCATGTAGTATTCCTTCCTTCATAAGAAGTTTATGTAAAATCTATGTTAATCAGGGTGTTTGATTTGATTAACATGGGAGCTAAGGAAAAGTAAGATAAAAATACTTAAAATTAAGTTGTTTTATTTCACTTATTGAAACAATGGTCACGTGTCCATTTTTCAAGCCTTAAAGATTCTCCTAAACTTACACATCTCACTAGTTTATTTTCAGAAGCTAAATAACATTATATTTAGATAGTGGAACATAAACTATGTGAAAATGCAGTTGTTTTTATTTACAATCTTAATCTTATATGCATAAGACTTGTCTTGTCAAGGCTTGTTATGCATATAATGGACTCGTGTCCACTACTATTTTAGATGTCGCAAAACATGCTGGTGTTTCTCCAACAACGGCAAAACGTGCTATAAGGCATCCTGAAAAGCTCAAAGCTGAGACTTTAGTAAAAGTTCAACAGTCTATAGATGAACTAGGTTATGAACCTGACCAACTTGCAAGTGCTTTGCGTAGTGGTAGGAATACTACGATTGGTTTGGTTATAGGAAATATTGTTGAACCATTTTTTGCTGAACTTACTAGAGAAATAGGTGTTGAGGTTCGAAAACGTGGGTATACCTTGCTGATTGCCGATAATGAGTATGATACAACTTTAGAAAGCAATCATTTAAAGCAGTTTCACGGTAATAGGGTAGCTGGGATTATTTTACGTGCAGGCTATGGCACAGGTAATTTGGAGTATTTAAAGACGCTTAAAGATCGTGGCACGGCAGTTATGGAGATTGACTACTTTTCGCCTGACAGTCCATTTAGTCATGTCATGCTAGATAATACTGGTGCTGTAAAACGTGGTGTTGAATATTTAAATAGTTTAGGACATACAAAAATTGCATCTTTAGGGACGTATGATGAAGCACTTTGGCCAGATGAACGTTGTGCAGCCTTTCCTGAAGCAATGGCTGAAGTCGGGTTAGAGCTGCCTTTTGAGTATCAGCGGTCTATTTCACCAAAAGCAGAAGATGCTTATGACCTTACTAAATATCTGATGACTTTAGATAATCCACCAACTGCGTTGTTTGCTCAGACAGGACATGTTGCTACAGGTGCGCTTCGTGCTTTACACGAAATGAAAATCAATATTCCTGAAGATGTTTCTCTACTAAGTTTTGATAACTATCCTTGGACAGAGTTAGTAACACCAGCGATTTCGGTGATTGGGCAGCCTGTTAAAGATATGGCAATGGCTGCGGTTGAAACGATTATGGGAGATATTGAGCAGATTAAAGCAAAGAAGCATCCGCCAGTTGTGAGACAGCGTTTTGACGCTGAATTGATTGAGCGAGATAGTTGTGCTGCACC
>CALDTA010000149.1:0-4687 GCA_937924455.1 uncultured Deinococcales bacterium | reverse complement strand
TAGGGCTGGTGTTCTCAAGTCAAAGATAATAAACTAATAGTATGCCAAAACTAACTATTGATGGAAAAACGCAAGAATTCGAAGCAGGCACTAGATTAAGTAATGCTATTGAGAGTATGGGTATTAACATTGGTCATCGTTGTGGTGGTCAGGGTAAATGCACAACTTGCCGTGTGGAAATTAGCAGTGGTGAACCAGATACGATGACACAAGCCGAGTATGACAAGCTTGTTGAAAAGGAATTCTTTGGTTCAGCACGTTTATCTTGCCAAATGACTTTGGAGCAAGATACTGAGCTTTCTGTTGTTATGACTTTAGAAAATACCGAAGGTTGGACCGATACAGGTAAGTCACTGGCTGATGGTATTGAGCCAGATGCTACGGTTATTGCTATTAGTGAGTTGCAGGGCTAGAAAAGTTCATTGCGAAGTATTGCGAAGTATTGCGATAAATTTTGAGTAAATTTTGAGTAAATTTTTGAGTATTGGTGGACTATCTGCCCACCGTACTTTAGGTGCGCTACTTTTTTAGTAGCGCATTTTTAAGTTCAGGTGAGTATATTTTTTTCTAACCACTTCACAACACCAAGTTCTTCGGCCGAAATAACATGTTCTTGAGAGGCTTCAAGTACCTCAGGATAGGGGTCTTTCCCTACTGCCACGCCTGTGCCTGCCCATTCAATCATCGTCACATCATTGACACCATCACCAAAGGCGACAGTTTCTGATTGTGGAATGTTGTGCAACTTAGCAATTGTTTCTAGTGCGTGCCCTTTAGTACTACCTTCGCCAAGCGCTTCAAAGCCAAAGCCTTCCCAGTGGTAATAGACAAGGTTTGGATAGTTTGCTTTGATGTCACGCAGCAGGTCTGTGCAATCTGCTTTGAAAATGCCATATTTGTCTATTGGAAGCACTGTGCCGTTTTTTATGTCATTTCTATAGTCGTCATGTGATTTGAGTTGGTAGCCAATGCTTTGATAGTACTGCCAGCGTTTTTTGCTTGTGTTTTCGACGTGCCAAGGTTGACCTGTTGTAAAGACGACTTGGCTATCTTCTGTTTGGTAATTGTCAATTGAATAGACTACTAAATCTTGTGGGGTTTCGCTTTGAAAAATAGTGTTGCCGTCAGCATCTAGAATGATGCCACCGTGATTTAGACCTATATAGCTACAGATTGAGATAATTTCGGGAAATGGGCTTACACCAATCTGGCTGCGTCCTGTAATGACAGAAACTTCGTGACCTTGTTCTTTAAGACGCTTGAGTGTAGGTACAACTTCGGGTGGGAGTTCGTGACTATCTGTGACGACGGTTTTGTCTAAATCAAAAGCGAATAACATGGCATCATCATACGAAAGATAGTGCTAACAAAATTGCCCTGTTATTCCTGTTATTAACAAACAGGGCTGAGGAATACGCTACTCAACAAGTCATCTTTAACCGAGACTTGCCTCGCAACTAATTGAATTGATGTATGGCTTACCAGACAAAATTTCCTTATTGGATACGCCATCGTCAACAGTATCGCTTGCCGCAGGGTCCGTTCATGTCGATAGAGGGCACAATTTCCATAGGCGTTTTAGCATAAATCAGCAAAGCTTGTATCACTTTGACTATTTTAAGCAATTTAAGCAATACTTTAGTTTCAAACTCATAAAAAGAACCTTCATTAATTCGGGTATTACTTGGCATATACCCACGCCAGAAAACTAATGTGTTTTATATTTTCACTAACGAAATATCGAGCTAAAGCTGCTTTCTCATACTCTTACAAAATTCTGAACAAACATTAACATCAAGTCTTACAAATTCCTTACTGTTGCCTCTACACTTATTTTTTAGGGAGAGAGCACATGGGAGTTGTTGAAACGTTAGCGAAAAAAGTTTTATTTTTAGTTTTATTATTCAGTCTATTAGTAGGCTTAGTACAAAGTGCTAATGCACAGACCTATAAAGAGGATTTGTTTCCGATCTGGCAAAGTCAGATACGAACAGTTGCTAAGCAAGAAGCTGTGATTAGCGCTAGCTATACGCTGCAACTACTTGATGGTGTGATGATTTCGGCGCCTACTGTGGGCGGCTCGAGCCTTGCTAACACCCCCATCAACATCGAATTTAAAAAAGTAAATGTTCCAAATGTTATTAGTAAAGCTATCAACTTACCTCTCTCATGGGAACTGGACTTTTTAGGCTCTTGGTATCAAGTCAAAGCGCACAATGAAGTCACAACCCATGCTGGTAAGACACAAAAACCAGCGTTGCAAATTTCTGTCCCTATCCCAACTGATGTTCAAAGCGATGAATTCTTGGCTGTGCTTATTCACTACCCAAGAAATATCATTGGTAATGGTGCGCTCTTTTTGCTTGACCAAGGTCAGCGCAATGGAAATAACTATATTTTTGCTGCTTCAGGAATTTATGAAAAGCCATATAGTTTTTCACTAGTGCGTTTTCGTGATGCTAGTCAGGGAACAAAAAGAACAAAAAGATTTAGACAAACAACAAGCTATACGAGCCATAACCCCAACAGTCAGGTTGCTTTTACAGCATATTGCTCTGTAGATAGCGTGTTGCTACATAGCTGTAATCCAAGACAACTGTCGGTAGCTGCTGATGCTGCGCTCGAGCGCTACACTGCCTACAACTCAGTTGGCTTTGCCCAACCAGTAGTGGCTCAAGACATTGCAGTATCTACGCTTTATGGCAAAGCACTTAGTTTTAAACTGATGCTGAACAATCAAGAAGCAGATCGCTTTTCCTACAGACCTTGCCCAGCAAATACTGGTGCATTCGATACCGTTATAGGCAGATCCTATTCACACAACAGCCTTAGAGTGTGTGATGCCAGCAGCGATGCCTTTATCAGAGCAGTGGTTGGACATGAGCTTTTTCATGCTGTTCAACTAGCGTATTTAGACATTGGTTATCAGGTCGATAATGATAATTTTGTTATTGAAGGTACGGCTACAGCAGCTATGTTCTCCGATAGCGTTGCCATGCGCCGACAGTCGGTAATTGATCCGAGTCAAGCGGCTGATGTTGCTGTACTTGGTATCGACCAAGCGCTGTTTAGAGAAAATACTGGCTTTTATGAAGCACAAGATTTTTGGGTTTTCTTAGGAGAGAGTAACCACTATTTTGGCAATGAAGGTTTTGCTTACCTACCACGCTTTTTCGAGTTTTACGCTAGACATTTCCATGGTAAAACGACGCACAGTGTTGTGAATGATTTTCTAATTCAGGAAACGGGCTATGGTCTAGGAAGTGCTTACTTTAACTTTGCAAAAAATCACTTTTTTGAGCGCAATGTAGCACTTGGTGGTTCAAATAGAGCGGTGCATGATGTTTTGCCTGGTGCACACCCCTGTGATTTTGATTATCGTAACCCGAAGGGGACAGTACTTATCAATAGACAGCAAAGAGTTGACTATGTTTGGCCAAGTAACTTTCAGCAGCTCAATAGTCTAGAGCCGCTTAGCTCAATGGTCTACAGATTTCATGTGCGTGAGGGTAGCAATATCAACAATATTATGGTGCAAGCACAAGGTAATCACGCTGATTTACGCTATAAAATTTATGAGCAAGGTAGCTATGTTAGTGATAACTGTGTGCTCGAGCCTGACAACACACCTCGCAATGTTAGTCTGGACAGAGAGAAAGTCGTTTACGTGCTCATGAGCAATACCAACATGGAGCAAGAGATTAGAGTTAACTTGCTTGTTGGTCCTGATTTAGCACTAGCGGGTAATAGGTAGATTTTAGAACTGTAATATTCTTAAGTTTAGAAAATAGTAGGTTAGCGTGTTTTTGTAGTGCAACGGAAAAAACTGCCAAGGTGAGTCCGTAGAGTGTTTTGGAATCAAGAATCGTTAATTTTGAAGCTGCTATGATTTACAAAAAACAGGACTCACCAAATTTCGGGTGGTATTTTATAAATGTGCAGCTTAGACTAAAGCTACTATGAGTGCCAGAATCCATAAAGAGTATCAAGATTATTTACTAGCAGAAAAAGTAATTGCATATCTAAGAGACAATGTCGCTGAGCAACCTGCGATAGAAGAGGTTGCTCAGGATTTAGGTATAAACAGGGAGAAACTCTCGAAGAGTTTTAAACGTTGGGCAGGTCTTAGCCCAAAACAGTTTTTGCAATTCGTAACCTTAAATCAAGCGAAGGAACTTTTAAAAGAATCAAGAAGTTTGCTTGATACGAGTTATGAACTTGGTCTTTCAAGTCCGAGTCGTTTACACGATTTGTTTGTTACTTTTGAGGCTGCAAGTCCACAAGAGTATCGCACGGGTGGAGAGGGTTTAGAACTTTCTTATGGCTTTCACGAAACCCCTTTTGGGCTAGGTCTTATTTCTGTAAGCAATAGAGGCATCGCCTATTTAAGTTTTATAGATGATGAATCTCAGAAAAGTGATGCTTTAAAAGAGCTTAAAGCTACTTGGTTTGGTGCACAGCATATAGAAGATAGTAAACTTACAAAGTCAGTAATGGCTGATGTATTTCAGAATCCTGAAAGTAAAAATACTAAGCCTGTTCATTTACTAGTTAGAGGAACAAATTTTCAGACTCAAGTTTGGCGAGCATTAGTGAATATCCCTCAAGGCTCTGTATTGAGTTATGGTGATGTTGCCAAAGCTCTAGGTAAGCCAAAAAGTTCTAGAGCAGTGGGTTCTGCTGTTGG
>CALDTA010000148.1:0-7559 GCA_937924455.1 uncultured Deinococcales bacterium | reverse complement strand
AAAGAACAAATGCTTAAACCACAAACTCAAACCCTTGTAAAAACCTTAGGGATAGAAATTATCGAAGCAACACCTGAAAAAGTGGTTGCAACCATGCCCGTTGAACCAAAAGTACATCAGCCTTTTGGCATCTTACATGGTGGTGCATCTGTTGCACTAGCAGAAACTGTAGCGAGTGTTGGTGGTGTAATAAGCGTAGACACTAGTAAACAAACTGCTGTTGGTCAGGAAATCAATGCAAATCATCTTCGTCCAGTTCGTGAAGGTACCGTCACAGCAACTGCTACACCTATTCATAAGGGGAAGCGCAGTCACGTATGGCATATAGAGATAAAAGATGAACAAGGCAAGATGGTCTGTATATCTCGCTGTACGATGGCTATTGTTGATTTGTAAGTTTGCTTGAACCCCCTCGCATGAGCTTTATACCAATTCCGCTTGATTCCTTAATTTATTCAGGATAGTTTTGACCTTGAATATCTAGCTGTGAAGCGGAATGTGGTTGAGCACCTGACGTTTTAAGCTAGTTAATTTGTTAAGGATATTTTTGGACTCGGTATTACTTTATGCTGCCTTTAACTAATGTCTTAGTTACATGGTTACTTCTATAATCCATAAAATGTATTATTGCTGTGCTTTACGTTAAATTTTGTACTCGGTATAATCTTGTACTGAGTACAAAATTTTGCTAAGCTAGGCTCATATTAGAGGTTTTGGGCTGGTTTTATTATTACCTATTACAGTTGTACTACTATCGCAAAGGGTAAAATCAGCTACTTTTATCAAGGCTCAAAACCGTTCTCTCTTTAGAGATGTGAGGTAAAGAATAATGTCTATGGGACCAAAACAAATGCTCGAGCTTGGCAAACTAGCTAAACAAGTTGATTTTGGCAAACTAGCCAAACTCAGCCAAAAAGTCGATCTTGGTGAACTTATGGAAGTGGCTAGCAACCTAGATGCTGGCACACTCAAAACCATGATGAAGATGGCAAAGTCAGATAAAAAAGAAGCTGCGCTGCCAGAAGTCAATGGTGATTTTTACGATATTGCTAGTACCTTTACGCCTGAACAGCGCGAATTTCAAATGAAAGTTCGTAAGTTCATGGAAGAAGACGTCAAACCAATCGTGAATGTCAACTATCAAGCAGACACCTTTCCAAGAGAACTCTTTGACAAAATTCGTGACCTAAATCTAGTTGATGCTGTTTACACCCCTGAAGGTGAACGTACAGCAGACGCAGCAGTTATGGAAGGCATCGCCACTATGGAAATGAGCCGTGTTGATGTTTCAACTGCGGTTGGTTTTGGTGTACATGCAGGTCTTGCGATGGGGTCAATCTATGTTGGTGGATCAGAAGAGCAAAAAGCACACTGGCTACCAAAAATGCGAAGTCTTGAGACTATTGGTGCATTTGGGCTGACTGAACCTAAAGTAGGTTCGGGTACTGCTGGTGGTTTGACAACTACCTGTCGCCGTGAAGGCGATACTTGGATATTAAACGGTCAGAAAAAGTGGATAGGTAATTCGACTTTTGCTGATGTGGTGATTATCTGGGCCAGGGAAAAAACAGTTGATAAGACACACGAAGACAATGGCAAAGTTCGTGGTTTCATTGTCGAGACCAACAACATTGGTTACAACGTTGAAAAAATCATGGGTAAAACTGCTATGCGTATGGTTGAAAATGGCTTGATTACTCTGACAGATTGCAAAGTAAATGAAGAAAACCGTTTACAAAACATAGAGTCTTTCAAAGATGTAGCAGTTGTTTTGCGACTCACAAGAGCAGGAGTAGCATGGCAAGGTGCAGGTTGTGCCATGGGTGCTTACGAGCTTGCACTAAAATATGCCCAAGAACGTCAACAGTTTGGTTCAGCAATTGGTAGCTTCCAACTTATCCAAGACAAACTTGTGACTATGTTGGGTAATGTAACAGCTATGCAAACCATGTGCTTAAGGCTGTCACGAATGCAGGACGAAGGCAAAATGGAAGATGAACATGCTTCACTAGCTAAAGTCTTTTGTGCTAAACACTGTCGTGAGAGTGTAGCACTAGCCAGAGACTTGCATGGAGGCAATGGCATATTGATGGAGTACGATGTGACTCGCTTCTTCAATGATGCAGAAGCCATCTATTCATTCGAAGGTACAAACGAGATGAATACCTTAGTTGTTGGAAAGGCAATTACTGGGTTTAGTGCTTTTGTTTAACTTGTCTAACTTCCTTTAGAAGAAAACTAACAGATTCAAATCCGCTGGTGCTTTAGTGCTAGCGGATTTTTTGTTTGCTCACTCATGTCATAAAGCTTGTACTAGTAGGCTGTTTGGTTTCTGAAGATTTCTAAAACACTATTCACTAATGTTCCATATATTAAAAGTTCTTCATTCGCTAACAAATGATTTATGTACCAGTAACCACTGTCGTATATTCTCTGATTAGGAATTCGATAGGAGTTCGTAACTCCTTTTAATAAGGGCAATTAAAAGAATTTCTAATTTAACAAAAAGCATTATTGGGGGAAGTCAGAGATGGGCAGCAAGGTTTTTGCAAAACAACTAACACTTTTACTTGTAAGTACAACAATCATATTACTTTCAGCATGTAGCGAAGTCGTTGAATTACCAGAAACAGCTAGTGCAGATACACAAAAAGTAGAGCAAGAAACATCACTTGCTCGACCAACCACAGTGAGCACAACTGCAACACCTGCGCCTGAAACGCAAACTCCGACTGAGGTTCAAACTGAAACTTCTACTGACTCTGCAAATACACAAACTTCTACACCAGAGTCTATAACTACAGAAACGCAAACTTCACCTGAAGAAACAGTAACAGAGGCAACTACAACACCTTCGACAGCAACAACAGAAACTACAACTGTTACAGAACCACAAAGTTCTCCAGATGTAGCTACAACAGATTCATCACAGGCTTCACTAGCACCAGATACTACAGCAGAACCAGTTGCTTCTTTATCGCAACCTTCTCAACCAAATCAAACAAGTGTTACAGAACCTGTTACTTCAGAACCTGTTACTTCAGAACCAGCTGAGCCAGTTGTTACAGAACCTAACACTAGTCCTGTAATAGTAAATGAACCACAAGAACCGATTCAAACAGCGGTTACAGAACCCGAAACACAAATTTCACCTGAACCAACTGTTATAACTGAACCTGCTCCAGTAGATGCTGAGCCAGTTGTAAGTGAGCCAGAACCAACACCAGAACCTGTAGTTGTTGAACCAACACCTGAGCCTGTTACTGAGCCTACAAATGCAGCAGGTGTATGGCAGCCTACCCCTGGAACAACGTGGCAGTGGCAGCTCAATGGCACATTAGATCTAAGCTTTGATGTAGATATGTATGACATTGACCTTTTTGATACACCGAAGAGCACGATTCAGGGGCTTCAAGCTGAAGGCAGAATTGTTATCTGTTACTTCAGTGCAGGTAGCTTAGAGCCTTGGCGTACAGATGCTAGCCAATTTCCACAAGAGGTTATCGGTAGCAAGATGCACGGTTGGGATGAGTTCTGGTTAGATGTCAGCAAATATGACAGATTCGCAACTATCATGACGGCACGTCTTGACCTTGCGGCTGAAAAAGGTTGTGACGGTGTTGAGCCAGACAATGTAGATGCTTATCAAAATGAGTCAGGCTTTCCACTTAGCTATCAAGACCAGCTTAACTACAACATCTTCCTTGCAGAAGAAGCACACAAGCGCAATCTATCAATCGGTTTAAAGAATGATTTAGAGCAAGTTGTTGACCTAGAGCCATACTTCGACTGGGCACTAAACGAGTCATGCTTCCAGTGGAATGAATGTCACATGCTTCTCCCGTTCATTGAGAATAACAAAGCAGTTTTCGGTGTTGAGTATACTGCGCCAGCTAGCGAGTTTTGTGACCTAGTAAATGGGTTTGACTATGACTTCCTAAAGAAAGATTACGATCTAAAAGCGCCTATGCAGCCTTGTAGAAACCAGACCTAGTAGCAACCAAATCTAGATATCTCTTCCTTTCCTTTTCTTGAACGAGAAAGAGCACCTATGAAACTCAGGTGCTCTTTCTCATGTTTAAGGTAAGACCAGACTTTTTCCATCTTGAACTTGAAACCCTAGTAAATCACTAAAACCTAAACCAATCCCGATTGAACGTGTTTCACTTTCTACAAAAGCGTAGAAGTCTAAACCATTGGGTTCGTAGATGAAGTAAAAAGTAGGATACGGTGACCACGAAATTGGGTTTACAGAATTGCTTGAATAGGTCCACGGATTGTTAAACGATGTTGAGATATAGATATCATCTGTGATTTGAGCAGTAGCAGTAAACTGTTTTAATTCATAGAGGTGTTGGTCAACTGTTTCACCATCATGAATGCCCTTATAGGAAAACTCTGTAGCTAGTGCAAAATGAGCAGTTTTGGCTAGAGCAATATTCAATGAAAATCGATCAAGGTAATTATCTGGTTGTAAAACATCTGCTAAGCGATAGTCTAGATTACTACGCAGCTTTAACCAATGCTGTTGTTTTGCGTCGTAAAGTCTGTTTGTTGCAAACTTAAAAGACAAGAGTGAATTTTTGTAATGACCGATGCTATTGTTGCGCTCGAGCCGACTATCAAAATTCCGACTATAACTAACTTCAAAGTTCAGATTGTCTACATCATCAAAAACCCGAATGCGCTCTGTACGGTCATATCTATTATTGTCAAAATACTGTGTCAGAGACAAAAATGGGTAATTACTCAGCTCAATACCTATGACATCATCCCATACCAAACGCCATGAATTGCTGTGTTTAAATAATGTCTCAGGCCAAAGATTCTGATGTATAGAAACACGCAAATCTTGAATTTGGAACTGTGTTTGGAAACCATAAAATTGAGATATGCCTTCATTTAAATCATAGCTATAATTTAATTGTGCAGAAGTGCCACTTTCGTAAAAGCGTACTGAAAAATCTAAACTTTCCCAGTAACGAGGTTGATTATTAGCAATTGCTTTTAGAGGCTGATAATTATAGGCAGTTTTTACAGAACTACTAATCTGTGGTGTTACCTGATGCTGTAGCTCAAGTGCAGACTGTGTTTCGTTTACAAGAATAGTCGGATCTGCACGCAGTGGTTCAGGGGCTAAATCGTGTCTGTGTTTTGCTACGGCAGTAAAGACATCATTCTGCAATCTAGCTTCCAGCAAGATGTTTCCCCAGTCATCTTGTTGCGGATTGATTGTATTGCTGGCTCTCAAACTTAGCCATGGCACATCACCAAAGAGGCTAATGAAGCTACTAATTTTGCCAAATTCTAGGGTTTTATTCTCAAAATGAAAGGCTTGTTCTAGACGTAATATACTGGCTACATTAGGAGCATAGTCTAGTTTGTAAGTTAACTCATTTGTGCGGTTGTTAGTGATGTTACCTAGATAATCCGCAGATGTATAGCTAAAGGGTTGTATACCGTAAATATGACTTGCATAACGCAATTTACTTTCTAGCTTCAGTTGCCCTAGTTGAGAACGTAGTCGGTACTCAGTTTCCCAAATTTCTGGAAAGTTTGTGGTTTTAGTAAAATTTGTGGTTGTAGCGAAAGGAGTAGTGACTGCTGCTCCAGCGCCTAGATAGCGTTTACCACGGTATCTAGAATTTGCCGAAACGCTATAGTTTAAGGGGTATTGTTTGTCACCAATTTCAACAAGGTGACTAACTGCTTCGGAGGCAACCGCTTTATAAGCTGATTGCCCCCTCGTAGAAAATAATGTATATAAGCTTGGTGCTAGCTCAATATTTAGACGTTTGTTTAAATCTTCTAAATATTGAGCAGAATCAAAAGGGTGCTGTTACGATATCTGGATGAAGGATACTACCAAAAATCTTGATGGAATCCACCATACGCGGTGTAGGTCTACTAACAACATCTTGCTGTGCTTGATTCAAAGTGAACACGTTTCTGTTTTTGACTGCAGTTAAATCAGACCAACCAGGTAAGGCAGCTAAATCGTCAGCAGTACTGCTGTTACCTGTGATGATAATATCTGGATTGAGTAGAGCAACTTGTTCTGCACTAAGCGTTACAAAAGCGCTTTCATCTGTAATTAGATTGTCGCCGTTTACTTGCTCAATCAAATTACCAATAAACGAAGTCGCACTAGCAAAGCCATAACCATTGAATTCATATGAGTAGAACAGCACTTTTGGTTTAGCTTCATCTTTAACAAGTTCTCTAACAGATGTGATTTCTTGTTGCATATTAGTAACGATGCTTTGTGCTTCTTCTTGGCGGTTCATGATTTTACCAAGACGTTTAATATCATCAAAAACTTCGCTATATGTTTCAGCTTTTGAAGCGATAACGTTAATCCCAAGATCCCGTAAACGATCATTATAGGTTTGTGCAGTCTGACCTTTGTCAGAAAAGACCAAATCTGGTGTAGCAGCAACTATCTTTTCTTGATTTGGATCAAAAATACTGCCCACTTCAGCTACTGATGTAACTTCCACAGGATAGTTACTAAAAGCATCTCTACCGACAAGGCGGCTACAAATGTCAGACCCTAAAGCACATAAACTTTCAGTTGTGCTAGGCAGCAGACTAATGATTCGCTGTGGCTCTTTAGCAATAGTAACTTCAGTGCCAACAGAATCTGTAAGGGTTAGTGGATAACTTGTACTTAGGTCGATGGCCGATGTTGCACAGCTAGTAAGTAATGCAACCACAACAGCAAAAGGAAAAAGAAACTTTAGTTTCATAAGAATGCCTCCTCGGACATGTAATCATCTAAGGCTTGAAGTGTTCAAAAGCCTATATGATTGCTACTGCTATTCGTCTGGTATTCGGGCTTTTACCGTTGCGGGACAGCGATGGAATTTCACCATTCTTCCCCAGAAGAATTAGGATTTTGTGTTTTTTAACACGTATTTAACACAATCAGTAGCTTGGTTAATGTACGTTATTCGAAGAAGCAAAGTCAATAGGGGTGTGTCCGCATATTGTGGGTAGAAAACATATAGGTTTAATCTAAAAATCCTTGAACATTCGATGCAGACACACTTTTAGAGTTTATGAATGAACTCACAAGAAGTTGGGTCACTAAGTTTCTAGTATGTTACTAAGTCGTAGCTTTGTTCATTACGCTACGCTATAAAAACATCTTAAGTATTGATACTTCCTGATATATCCCATATATTTCGGACGCCCCACAGTCAATAGATAGTTTTGGCAACATATTTTAAAAGTATCTCAAAAGTGTAAGAAAGTGTAGGTTAGTGCCTCTTTTACCCCGTTTACTGCGATACACTAAAGCTATGGAATCTAAAGATGTAGACATTAAAAAGATACTCCCTCACCGTTACCCGTTCCTGATGGTTGATGCTTTTGTATCCCAAGAAGGCGATAGCTTTGAGTGCATCAAAAATGTGAGCCACAACGAACCTTTTTTCCAAGGTCACTTTCCTGATGAACCTGTTATGCCAGGGGTTATGCAAATCGAAGCGCTAGCACAAGCCTCTGCGATTGGTTTAGCAGTTCGTGAAAACTTCGATGGTGGTCAGATTGGTTAC
>CALDTA010000147.1:0-6923 GCA_937924455.1 uncultured Deinococcales bacterium | reverse complement strand
TGTGCCCACCGCAAATTTTGAAGGACTGTGGAGCTTTGTATTAATTGCTTCCTTAGAACCTTTAAAAGCCGAAGAACTTGCATGGTTTGATATGCCGATGAAATTCATCGACCCAGTATTTAGCACAGAGTGGGTAGATGTGGAAGTTCGTCAGGCACGTGTAAGCGAGGGCAGCATGGTGTCACAACTTGTTAAGGAAGCAAGTGGACTTTGGGAATTTTTTGAGTATGTCCGTGACAACGATTTATTCTATGAATGATGTTCTTAGTTCTGTTAGATTAGTTCTAAGTGAATAGCCTCATTGGCAACTAGAATGCCGTCCTGATCGCAGTAAATCCACTGACCCGCTTCAAACAAAACACCACCAAAAGTAACAGGAACATCTACCGCACCTTTGCCGACTTTGATGCTTTTTGCAGGCACACTGCCAAGCGCCTTGATGCCAAAGTCCATTGTGCCAAGCTCAACGCTGTCACGGATACAACCATTGATGATGATGCCTTGCCAACCATTTTCTATACCGAGGCTTGCAACATTGTCACCCATAACCGCAACATCGAAAGAACCACCCGCATCCACAACTAAAATGCCACCATCACTTTTTTCGCTTAGCGTTTGTTTGAGTAAAACGTTGTCGTTTAGACAAACAACGGTTCTGATTTGACCGTAAAAATGGCTCTTTGCTCCGAAATCTTTAAAAGGGCTTTTGCAGGTGCGACTTATAGTTCCGAAGTCGTCATATAGGTCTGCTGTGTTATAGGTAGTTGCCATGAATGTGTTCCTTTCATTTTTTGAATAAATATATGGTCAAAGTATACAACTGAACTTTTTGTGTGTGTCTATTGAGTTGTTAAACATATGGACACTAGGGGTGTGTCCCGTTCAAGGTTGATAACGTATGTGATGAAATCAAATAGTTTTTTACCATTGTCTCAGACACACCTATGTAGTTAAAAACATGCTGTTTCGTTTGCCCTGACTTCTAACCTCAAATGGGACACACTTAGACACCAGTATATTCAAGGTGATTGTCTGGAGTTGCCAATAGAGAATTGCCAATAGGGAATTGGATGTATAAATCACGTGGGCTAGCATGATAATCTACAGATAATTAATATCAGTATTTTTAGAAGGAGAGCCTTATGAGTCTTTTACCAAAAGCCTATTTTTCTGGCAAAATTGTTCCACTTGAAGATGCAAAGGTGAGCATCGCTACGCACTCAATGCAGTACGGTACAGGTATCTTTGGTGGTACACGTGGCTATTACAATCCAGAAAAAAATTGTGTGAACATTTTTCGTTTGGATGAACACGTTAAGCGTGTGTTTAACTCAGCACGGATTATCAAAGTTGCTATTCCATATTCCAAAGAAGAAGTATTTCAAGCTTTTATAGATTTGACGAAGGCAAATGGCGCAAAGAGCAATGTCTACTTTCGTTCTATGGCGTACAAATCAGGCACAGATTTAACACCAAAACTCACAGGCGTAGATGACGCCTTCTCAATTTTCATGTTGGCAAATGAAGACCTCTATGCAACGGATAAAGGCATCAGTGCAATGGTCTCAGCATGGCGCAGAATCAGTGATAATGTGATTCCTGCTAGGGGTAAAGTTGCTGGTGGTTATATTAACTCAAGCCTAGCAAAAGATGATGCGCTGCTAGCTGGTTTTGATGAAGCAATCATGCTCAACAAAGATGAAAAGGTTGCGGAAGGTACTGCTGCAAACATCATGATGGTGAGAGATGGAGTATTGGTCACGCCAGAGACGAACTCTGATGTGCTTGAAGGCATTATGCGTCGTTCGGTTATACAGATGGCTCGAGACATGGGGATAGAAGTGCAAGAACGCACGATTGACCGTAGTGAGTTGTACATAGCAGATGAAGTTTTCTTTTGTGGTACTGGCGCACAAGTGAAGTCAGTTGTGGATATTGACAAACGCCCAGTTGGTGACGGCGAAGTAGGGGAGATTACCAAAAAGATTTATGCTCAGTTTAGGAAAATCATTATGAATGATGCACCTGAGTATGCTGACTGGATTACATCAGTAGAATTGGATTGAAGTAGCTGTATTGAGTGGTAAAATAATTCTAATCAATGGCACATCAAGTGCTGGAAAATCAACGCTTTGTAAGGCATTGCAAAATGCCTTAGATGAGCCTTTTTGGCACATTTCTTCTGATCAATTTATTGATATTGGCATGGCACCTTCTAGGTTAGATAGGGGTGGTAAATTCGATTGGAATGAAGTACGCCCAAAGTTTTTTGATGGTTTTCACCGTGTTTTACCTGCTTTTGCAAGTGCAGGAAATAATCTTATCGTCGAGCATATTATTGAATCTCATGTTTGGATGGATGATTTGCTGAGATTATTGAAAGATGATGATGTCTTTTTTGTGGGTTTACACTGTCCTTTAGAGGTTATTGAAAAGCGAGAGCTTGAGCGAGGTAATCGGCATATTGGTGAAGCAAAGTATCATATGAAAACTCATGACTACTGTAAGTATGACCTAGAGATTGATTGTCGGCATTCTACTGAAGAAAATGTTGAGGCAGTTATTACTTCTTGGCAGCAGCGCAAAAATTTTTAGGAGTTTAGCTTACAATTTTTTTCTTTTATGCTAACTAGGTGACACAATGCCCATGTCCAAAACCTTAGACTAAAAGGCGTGGAAAGACTAGCAGTAGTTGGGGTATCACATTTGCGTGGTGGCGCTGAAGCGCTCGAGCACTGGCAGCAGAATTTTAATTCAGACGTTATCTCTGAAGTCGTACAGGAAAAAAACTTAACAGAGTATGTTAGCATCGCAACGTGTAACCGTTGGGATTTGACAATGGTCTTGCCAGAAGAGACCAGTCTCGCTACTATTTGCAAAGAATTCCAACCTTCAGGTACAAGCTTTCAGCCCTATACCTATGTAGGAGATGATGCACTCAGATACATCACTCGTGTGGCGTCATCGCTTGATTCACTTAACCCTGGTGAAGACCAGATTATGAACCAAGTGCGTCAAGCCTACCGAGATGCTAAAGACTCAGGCACATTAGGGAACACTACAGCCTTTGCCTTTGAAACGGCCATGCGAATTGCTAAAAAAGTTAGACGGGAAGTTGGTATATCACCAATGGAAACGTCACTCTTTAGCTTGGCTTGTCCATTTTTACGTAAAAAGGTAGATGATGGTGCAACCATCGCAGTGCTTGGTGCAGGTAAAATGGGTGCGCTCGCTGTTAAAAGCCTTTCTGATTTTGGTTATAACGTTGTTGTTGTCAATCGTAGTATTGAACGTGCTGAGGAATTGGCTAAATCTTTTGCTTTTCCTGTGGTGCGGCTTGATGAATTTATGTCTCAGTCTTATTCAGCTTATCCAGTACAGGCACTAGTTTGTGCTACTCCTGTTAAAGATTTGATTCAACTTGACTATGTAAAGCAATTTTCTGATTTGAGAGCTATCGTAGATTTAGGTATTCCTAGAAATGTTGATGTAGCGGTTAGTTCTGAATTAGAACTTCTCAATGTAGACACCTTGCAAAAAGCAGGACAGGTGCGTCGGGAAGAGCTAAAGGATAAGCTTGAGCAAGCTGATATTGTTATCAAGCAAGAGCTTGAGGAAGCACTTGCCCTATGGAGTGAAAAGCTCCTTGGACCTTCAATTCGTCAGATGCGAGAAGATTATAAAAAGACGCTTTTGGAAGTATTGCCAGAAGCTGAAGTGAATAAAGTGCTTGGTAGGTTGTTGCATGGTCCAATCAAAGGTATTCGTGCAGTTGCCAGAGAACATGGCTATGAAGCTGCCAAAAGCTATTTTGATGAAATAAAACTTCAAAAATAAATGACCTCTACATCAGGTATTGGCACGTCAATGACAGATACAGCGACTACAAATACAGCGACTAAAAGTACAGCGACTACAAGTATAGCTACTATACGTATAGCGACTCGTAAGAGTGCCCTAGCGCTGTGGCAAGCCAATTGGGTTAAAGATCAGTTGGCTTCGCTAGGTCATGCATCCGAATTGGTACTTGTTGATTCTCAAGGAGATAAAGATAAGACCAGCGCTTTTGCTGCCATGCAGGGACAAGGTTTTTTTACAAAATCTGTACAAGATGCCATCACAGAAGGTCATGCAGATATGGCAGTCCATTCTTTTAAAGATTTGCCAAGCGCACCTCACCCACAATTAGAAATTGCTGCTATGACCGAGCGAGCTGATCCAAGAGATGTCTTAGTTATTCGTAATAGTGAACTACTAGGTCAAAGTAAACAGGGACAGAGGAATATTGCTACGCTTGAAGCTTTGAGCTTAGTGCTTCAAGAAGGTGCAAAAGTTGGTACAAGTGCTGTACGTCGTCAAAAGCAGTTAGTGAGCTTTCGTCCTGATTTAGAAGTTGCTGAACTACGAGGCAATGTACCTACCCGAATTCAAAAGCTGCGAGATGGTGATTATGATGCCATTGTATTAGCTGCTGCTGGAATAGAGCGTTTAGCACTTGAACTGGATGATTTGTACTTAGCGTATTTACAACCAGAGTTCTTTGTGCCTGCGCCAGCACAGGGTGTACTTGCGCTTGAATGTAACCGAGATAATTATCAACTAGCCCAGATACTCAATGACCTGAATGATATGGAAACCTACCGTTGTGTGGCTGCTGAACGAGGGCTTATGGCAATGTTGCAAGGTGGTTGTCAGTTGGCACTTGGTGCTTACGCACAAAGAATTGACCATGTTATTCACCTTAGAACTTGGTATGAAGGGCAACTTGTTGCTGTTGAGCAGGCAAGTCCAGAGGGCGCAGCTATGCTTGCCTATGATGCGCTTGGGTGGCCAGCACACAATAATAGCTAAGCTACTTTATTAGTATGGCTAAATAGTATGGCTAAAGTACTTCTGACGCAGTCTAAAGATCGTTTGCAAGGCTTGCAGGACTTGCTTGAGGCACAAGGTTTGGTGGTTGAACATCAGCCTTTTATTAAAACTGTTACGCTAAAAAATGCTTATCAAGATGCACAAGCTTTGCTGGACTGTGAGTGGATGCTTTTTTCAAGTCAGGCAGCTATAGAGGCATGGCTCGAGCTCACCCCTAGTCTTCCTAAATATCTTCCCAAATCCCTCCCAAAACATATTCGCTACGGCGCAGTAGGTCAAAAAACAGCAGAGCGCTTACAAGCTCTAGGACTTCAGGTAGAGGTCATTGGCAAACCACAAAGTGCTGAAGGATTAGCAGACGTATTTGTGCGTCGTTTTCCAAATGCAAAGTCAGTAGCTTTGCCTGTTGGTAATCTAAGGTTGACTGTTTTAAAAGATAGACTCACTGAGGCAAATATTCCAACAAAATCAGTCGTGATATATAGAACTGACCTCGTAGATGTTAAAGACATCAAGGTTCAAGATGTCGATACTATATTGTTTGCCAGTCCATCTGCTACACAAGTATTACAAGCAGGTTTGCAAGAAAATAACATTTTTCTAAATAAAAATTTGGTCGCTATAGGGCAAACAACAGCGGAAGCAATTCGCAAGCTTGGTTTTAGATGTTCTGTTGCTGAGACCCCTTCCATAGAAGCCATTGCTGAGGCTATTTTGAAAGTAAGTACATATCGTGAAAGCAAGTTTTAAAGATGAGGATAGAAGCTGATGAATGATGTTGATATACAAACTAGTCTTGTGAGACGACCTGTTAAAAGACCCAGACGCCTAAGAACAACACCAGCTATGCGTGATTTAGTAGCTGAGGCACATATTGAGCCGAGGCACTTTATCATGCCTTATTTTGTGGTGGAGGGTGAGCAACAAGAACAGGCGATTGCTACCTTGTCAGGTGTCTCACGCTTTAGCGTAGATAGGCTGATGGGTGAGCTCGAGCGCTGCTTGAAGCTTGGTATAAAGTCTGTGATGTTTTTTGGTGTACTAAATTCAGATAAAAAAGATGCAGAAGGAACAACAAGTTTTGACCCTGAAGGTCCTGTCAATCGAGCTTTACGAGAGGCTAGAAAGCATTTTGGCAATGAGCTAGTGCTTATGACCGATGTTTGCCTATGTGGTTATACCGATCATGGTCATTGTGGCATCATCAAAGAAACAGCAAAGGGACCTGTTGTTGATAACGATCCGAGTTTGTTGCAACTCAACAAAATGGCTTTGTCTCACGCCGAGGCAGGCGCAGATATGGTCTCTCCTTCAGACATGATGGATGGTCGAGTTGGCAGCATCCGAGAATACTTAGATAATTCTGGACACAGTGATGTTGGTATTCTTGCTTATTCAGTCAAATATGCATCTGCATTTTACGGTCCTTTTCGTGATGCCGCAGGCTCATCACCTAAAGACGTTGGTATTACAGGTAGACACACCTACCAGATGGATAGTCGTAATGTCCGTGAAGCACTGACAGAAATGTATTTGGATGAAGCAGAAGGTGCAGACATGATGATGGTTAAACCAGCACTAGCCTATCTTGATGTTATTCGGCAAATGCGTGAGCATACTGCCTTACCAGTAGTTGCTTACAATGTTAGTGGTGAGTACGCCATGATTAAAGCTGCGGTTAAAGCAGGTGTACTGGATGAAGCTTCAGCAGTGCGTGAAAGTTTGTTAGCGATGCGCCGAGCTGGTGCAGATCTTATCATCAGCTATTTTTCTGTTGATGCGATTGAAAAAGCTTGGCTTTAAAAGCTCTTCCACGATTTACTGACCCTAGTCAGTAAATTGGCGAGCGGACGCGAGTAAGAACAAATGTGTTTAGCGTGGGTCAGAATAGTGTGGAAACGCTATAAGCTATTAATCAAACATGGTTTGGCGTAAGTCAGAATCGGCTAGAAGCAAGTTTTTTGGTGCGCCTGTAGCTACCATTTCAGGAATAATAGTTTGATTAACTGGGTGCTGAATTTGTACTTCTTCTATGACAGTATCAGTTGTAC
>CALDTA010000146.1:0-4926 GCA_937924455.1 uncultured Deinococcales bacterium | reverse complement strand
GCTATGAAGAAGCGGAACCGCTGTACCGTCAAGCGATTGAGATTGATAAAAAGACAGTAGGGGAAGCGCATCCTGAGTATGCAACAGATTTGAATAATTTAGCGAATTTGCTTGAGAGCATGGGACGCTATGAAGAAGCGGAACCGCTGTATCGTCAAGCGATAGAGATTGATAAAAAGACAGTAGGGGAAGCGCATCCTGAGTATGCAACACGATTGAATAATTTAGCTCTTTTGCTTGGGAGGATGGGACGCCATGAAGAAGCGGAACCGCTGTACCGTCAAGCGATTGAGATTGATAAAAAGACAGTAGGAGAAGCGCATCCTGCATATGCAACACGATTGAATAATTTAGCAAATTTGCTTAATAGAATGGGACGCTATGAAGAAGCGGAACCGCTGTACCGTCAAGCAATTGAGATTTTGGAAAATAAATTGGGTGAAGAACATCCAAATACAATTGCTGGTAAAGAAAATTATCAATATTTTCTTGAGTCACAAAAGTCTTGAACTCTAGGCTCTTAAGCAGCAGCAGCAATATCCTTATCCCGATAAATACTAATATGATAACTCGCCATATTTCGAGCATATTCATCAGGATGTTTTTGGCTCGCCCATCTCAAAAGCTGCCGTGCAGCAGGACCACGCTCTGAAAGCGCTTTGGCAGTTGCAAAGCGCATCCACCAACTTTCATGGTCAAGATACTTCATAAGTGCTTGCTCGACCCCACCACAACTTAAACCCACACAGGCGTTTGCGGCTTGTACTTGGATAAACCATTTTTCATCTTCTAAACAGTCTAATACCAGTTGAGATGCTTTAGGGGGTACATGGTTTAGCTGTGCAAGTGCACGTAATGCACCTGCTTTGATTTCAGGATTGTAGCTTTTGAGCCAAGGTATGCACCAATCGGCAAGGTCTGGATTGTTTGAATGACCGATACTTCTGAAGGCTGCGTCAATCATCTTTTCAGGAATGTTGGGTTCACTGCGGATGAAATGGTCAAGAAGCACAACACTGCGACTTTCAAGTAGGTTGAAAACCTTTTCCAAGACACCACTGCTCAGGTCGAACTTGCGAATAATTGGATAGAAGATATTAATCAGTTGTTCGTCGTTCACATCTACTCTGCCGTAGGTTCTGGCAAGTGCAAAGAGGGCATGATTACGGAGTTCTTTATTGGGATGGTTGATTTCGTTTAAAAGGATTGGTGTAGCATCTTTATGCCTGAGCATGGCTAAGCGGTCAAGCGCTTGAATATGTACTTCAGGCAGACGACTGGTTTGTAGCTTTTGGAAGTCGTGTTGCATAAAGCCATAGTTGACATAGAGTTGAGCAAACTTGTTTGATGTTTCGCCTTTGAGGGTTTCACGCATGGTAAGTAGCGCTTCTGCTGCGATAGGGTCGTGTTTTTGGACGATATCTGCCCTTAAACTATTATCATCACTATGGAAAATGCGACTCCAGCGCTCGGTCCAGAGTGCTAACTGTTTTTGTTTTTCGGTATCAGAACTATGTGTTTTGTTATGAATCAGTACTTGAAAGAGTGTAATTACAATGATGGAAAATAGGATTGCAATGAGGCATAGGGTGACTAAGACGTAGCTCGAGCCAAACAAACTAGCCCCAAAAATATCCGTGAGCAACTCAGCACTCATAATTAAAAAGCCAATACAAATAAATACAGTAGTGACTAAAAAGAGTGAGAGAAATTTATCAAGTCCAATTTTGTACCACATGCTTTTACCTTATAATTCTATTCTATATATCTTAAGTAAAGTTCTTAATGTGTTGACTAACTCGCAATATAAGTTCTTGCGGGTTAACAGGTTTTGTTAAGTAATCCTGTGCGCCTAAACTCAAGCCACGCTTGATGTTTTCACTTTGTTTAAGCCCAGAAACTATAATGACAGGCTTTCTAGAAAAGCTACGGATACGCCGTAAAATCTCGAAACCAGATCCACCAGGTAAATTTAAATCAAGCAAAAATAAATCTGCTAATTCAAAGTGAGTATCTATAAAGTCTCTGGCTTGTGGTGCATCAGCAATTTGAATAGTTTTGTAGCCTTGCCTTTCAAGGATACTTTTTTCCAAAAAAGCAATGCTAGCATTGTCTTCAATAATTGCTATCGTTTTTGAAGAGGTTGGTTCTAGATAGTTGACATCAAAATAACTAGTGTTATGACTTTGGGTAGGCGATACCATTTCACTATCTTGTGTTTTGCGATTTTGTACTGGTTCATGTTTCTGTACGAAAGTTTTTGATTGTTTGACTTCGGGTACAGTTTCCTTGTGTTTAGGATTCGGCGCAAAAGTAGTGATATTTGAAGACTGAATTTCGGTTATTGATTTATTTAGAGATGGGCTAGCATCTTGGTTTACTAAAGGCATTGAGCTTGTTGGAACTGTTGTTTGGTTTACAACTTGTTTGATTGTACGGGGCATAGTGGCAACTGCAACATTTCCTTGTTCCGATTGCAGTGTATGTGGACTTTCGTAGTTTTGATGTACGGGAATTTGAAATTGCCCATTAGTAGTCTTAATGTCTATATCTTGTTCAGGAAAACTTAAATCTTTTGAAGCTTTTAAGAGCTTGGCAACATGGCTTATCAGGTGTGTTGGCTGTTGTGAGTGACGCACGATTTTGTCCATCAGTGTTTTTGTTTCGATATCGATATCATCAACATCTGTTTTTTCTGAAACTAAAAGCAGAATCTTGATTTTTGCTAGCCTTGAGTTTTTACGTATGGCTTGGGAAAGTTTTAAAACAGTTGTATTTCCAAGACTTTGACCTAAAATACCTAAAACTATCAGTGTAGGTGTGTGTTCTTTTAAATAAGCAACGATTTGTTTACCATTTTGCGTAAAGCTCAAGTCAAACTGTTCAAAATAGTCAGAGAGACAAGGGTAGTAATTATAGGCATCTTTGCCTGCAACTAGTATTTTTTTCTTGTGTTTTTCCTTAACATTTACAATAGCATTCACAATTGCCCAGTCCCCGTAAGTCGTCATATTGGGCAGCAAGAATGTTTACGAAATGACAATATCTTGTTTCTTTTTATCATTTCGCATTCTGTGTAGCCACATATATATATTGAGTGCATCTGCGTTTTTTGTAGTAACTTTTTGTTTTAGTGCAGAAACATCTCTGAGATAGCTATAGTATGTAGGTATAACGTTATAGAAGCGTTAAGGTATTTTAATTTTTCTAATATGAAATTGAAACGAAAGCTCTTCCACGATTAACTGACCTAATACCAATTCCGCTTAAATCCGTTGTAAAGTCTAAATGTGTTTAATAGCAGTGAATCGGCGAGCTTCGTAACGAGTAAGAATTAACTCACTCAGTGTGTACAGTTGTTACGTGGAAACGCTGTAATTAGCGGAATATAGTTGAGCACCTGTACCTATATTTTCGGATACGGCATAAGTCAGTTAATCGGCGTGCTTCGTAACGAGTAGGAACGAACTTACTTAGCATGGGTCAATATTACGTGGAAACGCTATTATGATTCACTTCGGTAGAACACTCTAAACTGAAAGTCTAGATTAGAGCTTTCTTAAGCATATTTTGTCTACAAAATGCTGATTACCTTTTTTCAAAATAAGCTTGGCACGCTCACGTGATGGCAGGATGTTCTTCTTTAAGTTTTTCAGATTGATGTCTTGCCAAATATTGCTTGCGGTTTCGATGGCTTCTTCGTCACTGAGATTTGCGAAACGTTGAAAGTAAGAATCTGAATTTTTAAAGACAGTATCTCGCAAGGTTAGAAAACGGTTGACGTACCATGCTTCTAGATGCTCGGTATCGGCATCTAAATAGATAGAAAAGTCAAAAAAATCAGATACAAAAACTGAAGATTTACGTTTTTTGCCAGTTTGCAAAACGTTTAAGCCTTCAAGAATCAAAATATCAGCATCTTCAACAACCTGAACTTCACCTGGCACAATGTCATAGCTTGTGTGCGAGTATACAGGTGCTTCCACTCGCCGAACACCTGACTTAATATCCATGACAAACTGTAATAAGCGCTTCCCGTCATAGCTTTCAGGGAAACCTTTTCGGTTCATGATGTTTTTGCTTTTGAGCTTTGCATTAGGATAAAGAAAGCCATCTGTGGTAACAAGCGCAACGTTGGGGTGTTTTGGCCAGCGAGAAAGTAGGGCTTGCAAAATTCTGGCAGTAGTGCTTTTGCCAACCGCTACACTACCTGCAATGCCAATAATGTAAGGCGTTTTGCTTGGTGCTGTGCCCAAAAACTCATCTTCAACATTATCTAGATTTTGCATAGATGCAACATAGAGATTGAGTAGACGAGAGAGTGGTAGGTATATTTCCTCTACTTCTTTTAAAGACACGTTGTCATTTAAGCTTCGTAGGTTGCTAAGGTCTTCTTCGGTCAGGGTTAGTGGGGTATTTGCACGTAATGCTGCCCATTCATCGCGCAAGAAGTGATGATAGATGTTTTTCACAAGCAGTTTTTAGTATAGCGGATAAGTGTTGACTATAAGTTTCATAATGTCCTTAAGTTTCATAATGTCCTTAAGTTCCGTAATGCCCTTAAGTTCCATAGTGCCCTTAAGTTCCGTAGTGCTCTTAAGTTCCGTAGTGCCCTTAAGTTCTGTAGTGCCCTTAAGTTCCGTAAAGCTCTGAAGTTTCATAATGTTTTTGCAACAGGAACATCATGAGAATAAGCACCTATAAAAAGTTAATCTTCTATCACAAAATAAAACGTTACTGAAGAACATGAAAAAGATATAGTAAAGCGCTTAAAATGTTAATTAATTGTAACTGTTTAGCAACAAAGTCAGAAGTCAATCAAAAGGTTAACAATTAAAAAAGAGAAGTAATGGTAAAAATGATTAGGATGAAAGAGCTACCCAACGATATTAAAAGCCTGCAAAAGCTAGTTCTAGAACTACTAGA
>CALDTA010000145.1:0-3302 GCA_937924455.1 uncultured Deinococcales bacterium | reverse complement strand
GGCCCCTACTCCCCCAGAGTAGTGCGCTACCAGACTGCGCCACATCCCGAAATAACCAAAATTTAGGATTTAAGTTTACTTTTTTCGCTAATACCTGTCAAATGGATTTATGTAATACGCCACTCACCTTTAGTTTAATGCATCAACTGGTTTAATGAACCAACCCTGCATAATTAGCTATTTCTCATTAACTAAGTTTGAAAGTTATTTTAGACGAAATAGCATGTTTTTAAGCGAAGTGAAATGAACAGTTTTTGCGTTCATTCATATACTGCCAAAGTGTGTCCCAGACACTGGTTAAAAACTGTTAAAATTTTGATATAGCTAAGTACGTTTTCAACCTTTAACAGGACACACCCCTCATTAACCACAATTCACTATTTCTGCTAAACTACAACTTATGACAACAAGCCCTGCATCGACAAATCATCTCCCACATTGGCAACTTGAGAGTATTTTCCCAAGTCTTGACAGTGCAGAATATGTAACTGCTAAAAACAAATTAACTCAAGATCTAGATACTTTTGAAGCGTTGCTTAAAGAAGCTAGAGATGTATCACCACCTGATCCTCAACACTTTGAACCACTACTCAGAAAATTAAACGAGATTCATACTGACTTCTCGACCTTAAGAGCTTACTTACACGGATTCACATCCACAGATGCCTATAACGATGAGGCTCAGGCGGAGAGCTCGAGCCAGAGCAATCTATCTAGCAAATTTTCAACCCTCTTTAAACAATTCACCACATGGCAAGCCAAACTAAATCTAGAAGAGTTAATCTCAATCTCTGAACTAGCCAAAACCCACGAGTTTTTCATAGAAACAGGGCACATCGAAGCTACTCACTTACTAGGGAATGAGGCTGAAGAGGTCATTTCAGAACTAATACCAAGTACCATCAGAGCTTGGGGGAAATTACACGGTGATTTAATCAGCCGTAGCACTATTTCAGTGCAGTTGCCCAATCGTGAGCTTCAGGATTATCCACTAACTGAATTACGAAACTTCCAAGGCGATGCTGATGAGGCAACACGAAAAGCAGCTTACGAAGCAGAACTCCAACTGCTTGAGAAAAATAATGTAGCCTTTGCAGCAAGCATGAACAGCATCAAGGGCTACGTAAACACCTTAAGCCATAAGCGTGATTGGGAACATGCGCTTGATGATGCAATCTTTCAAAACAGCATCAACCATAAAAGCCTTGAGGCGATGCAAAGAGCGTGTCAAGAACACTTCCCTGATTTCAGACGCTATATGAAAGCAAAAGCAAAGTTCCTAGGCAAAGAACAACTGGCTTGGTATGACCTCCTTGCACCAGTCAGCATTGGCGAAGCCAAAAGCTATACTTGGGAAGAATCAAAAGCTTTTGTTGTTGAAAATTTTAGAAGCTATTCAGACGAATTAGCTGACTTTGCACAAAAAACATTTGATGACAATTGGTTTGATGTTCCACCACGACAGGGTAAACGCAATGGTGCATTTTGCATGGGTGTGCCTGGTCGCAAAGAATCTCGCATCCTACTCAATTTTGGTGGCACTCTAGACGATATTTTCACAATCGCTCACGAGCTTGGTCATGCTTATCACAACTACTGCGCCTATACCGACAAACGCTGTTCAGCACTGCAACGAAGCTCTACCCCCATGACCTTAGCTGAAACAGCCAGCATATTTTGCGAAACCATTATTACCAACGCTATGTTGGCAAATGCTAGTAATGCCGAAAAGTTAGCGATTCTAGAGCAAGACCTACTCAGTGCCAATCAACTTGTAGTAGACATTCACTCAAGATTCCTTTTTGAAAAGGCAGTCTTTGATAAACGAGTTGAACGAGAATTATCCATCGATGAACTTAATAAGCTGATGCTCAGTGCCCAAGACCAGACTTACGGCGAAGGACTTGACGCAAACTACCGCAATCAGTACATGTGGGCGCACAAAGGTCACTACTATTCAAGTGCCAGCTTTTACAATTATCCCTACACCTTTGGATATTTGTTTGGCTTAGGTGTCTATGCCAGTTATCAAGAGAATCCTGAAGGTTTTCATGAGCGCTATAACACCTTGCTCGCTAGCACAGGAAAAGACAACGCTATGAACTTAGCACAAGGCTTTGGTATCGACATTGAAGATGCTGACTTTTGGCGCAATAGCTTGTCAATTGCTAAAAACAGAATTGTTGAATACGAAAGCTTAGTCGAGGCTACCCTTTAGTGAACAGCTCAAAATTCATGATAGCCTAGGCTATGGATTATGTAATGGACTATAAAAACCTATTTGATTTAACAGGCAAAACTGCCATGGTCATCGGGGCAGGCTCAGGCATTGGTGAAGCTACAGCTATTGGCTTAAGCGCCTTTGGTGCTGAAGTTATATGCGTCGATCTTAACCATGAGGCAGCAATTTCCACACTCGAAAAACTTGAAGGTGATGGCAGTGCCATTCAACTCAACATCACGGACAAAGCACGTGTTAATGAGGTTTTTTCAGAATTAGAAGCTTTAGACATACTCATCTGCACACCTTCGGTCAATGTTCGCAAACCTATGCTTGACTACAGCGAAGATGAGTTCGATAAAGTTGTCAATCTCAACTTCAAAGGCAACTTTTTTGCTATGCAGGCAGCAGGAAAAATCATGTCACAGCAAAAAAGTGGCAGCATGATTTTATATTCTTCTATCCGCTCGCAAGTTGTTGAGCCAGGTCAGAGTATCTACGCTGCAACCAAAGCAGCTACGCTGCAAATGGTTAAAACTTTAGCTGCAGAACTTGGTGAACACAACGTCCGAATTAATGCGATTGCACCAGGCGTGGTTGAAACACCACTGACAGAGCAAATCAAAAGTCAACCTGATTGGTACAACGCCTATGCCACTAAAAATGCACTAGGTCGTTGGGCACAACCAAGTGAAATGGTTGGCGCTGCTATCTTTTTAGCCAGCCAAGCAGGGAGCTATGTTACAGGTACGCTTATTCCTGTTGATGCAGGTTGGTTAGCAGTGGATGGTCGCTTTACGCCGCCTGTCTAATGGTTTATCCGTGGTTTTTTAGGTGGGTAAAATCCAGCACACTAGTCATTAAATAATTTATGCGATACGGATAAACCTTATAGTTTTCTTCGCTGCGCTACGAAAACATACTAGGGTTTATAGGTTTATCATCTCTTACAGATAAGCCTATACAAACTCTCTATTTAGCTCACGTATAATCGTTTATAATCTTAACTATGTACTCGAAAGACTTGCTTGCAAGTAATTTTAAAAGAAATCACAGCGTTATCAGCGACTTTGTCAAAGAT
>CALDTA010000144.1:0-4312 GCA_937924455.1 uncultured Deinococcales bacterium | reverse complement strand
GCGCCAAGGCATGAGACTGCTGACAGCAGGCGCACCAATTCGTGCAATAGCATTGATATTAAAGGTATTAGATAAAACTGTAACTACCAAAGTAAATAAAGCAACAAGCATAGCAGTTTGAGGACTGATGCTTAGCCACAGGCTCCAATCTTCCCTTAGAGCAAAGCTTGCAATCGTGGTTGGGATAATCATAAAACCACCTTGGAAAATCAACATCTGTACAGGTGGCAAGTTTGCCTTAGCCCCTTTACGAATCATAATCATGTAAAGCGATAAGAATATGGTTACCGCTACTGCAAACCCCATACCTATAAAGTCACTACGCGTTAGCTCAAAACTTAAACCACTCGCGCCAACATCAGCACTTACAACTAGAACTGCACCTATAAAGGTAAGTAAGATGGCACGTTTTGTATATTTAGGTGCTGTTTCCCTCAAAATTGCCCAACTGAGTATCACCACCATAAAAGGCGTAGTGAGTCCAATAAGCTGAATAAAGGTTGCCTCTGTAAATTTAGCAGCTAGCATATTACTGGCAACTCTAAAGGTGTGTAACCATGCAATAAGCCACAAAGTAGGAGACCGCAAAAACTTTGTGCCATGTTTTGGGAGGGTATAAACAAAAAAAGCAATAAAGAGAGGCAGGCTAAATACTGCCAATAAAGACATACCTGGCAAGCCAACCACCACTTGAAAATAGCGAGAGAATACTGGTGCTATACCCCAGCCTGTATGTGCTAGTAAAGCGACGACAAACCACAGCCAATGTGAGGATGGCTGTGTAAATGTTTGCTGTAACTTATCTTTAGAATCTTGAGGCTTTTCCAACTCAGATTGTTGCTTCAAAGTAAGCTAAGTATACGCCTTTGAGGTGGAACTAGCTTTCCTGTTATGTTCTACCCAAACAGCGGTTTACCAGATTCCGTGTATCGACTTGCGTAATCCTTGATTTAGTAAACTTCACTTGATTACATACACACGAAATCGGAAACCTTCACCCAAATCTAGCTTTGTTACGAGCCCTCGCTTTAGCTGTTTCTGCTTCTCTATTTTTCGGTCTTGCCGATGTTTTCAATTCATCAAAGAATTGTTGTGAAACTTGCGTTATCGCCTCAACAGCTTTGTCAAAGGCAGCCTCATTTACCTTTGCCACTTTGCTAAAGCCACTGATTTTACGAACATACTGCAACGCTGCTGCACGAATTTCTTCCTCACTTGCAGGTGGTTCAAAGTTATAAAGCTGTTTGATATTTCTGCACATAAGGGGCAACTCCTAAAATCATACAAATCTCTTTAAGTGCTTCAGGATAATTCTTTAGCTTTCCAGTCATACGTTGTCGATTCAGACTTTTCCAAACAGAACGAAACTGAGTATCTTCTAAACCTAAACGTGACGCAATTGATCTCACTGGCTGCTGATAATTAGGTCTAAGATTTGTAATTAGAGTTTCGTATAAATCAAATACAATAACTTTCATAGAACTATTTTTCATGACAGCATAATTTTATTGACTTACAAACTCTAAAGCCTCGTCCATAAGCTCATCCCAAAGCTTGTCTTCTCGTAGTTCAACCGCTAACCACTCTTTAAACTTTCGACCATTAGGCGCAAAGTCTTTCCCCACACCACTATCAATAAGCTCCTGCACTCGCTCCTTGGGCAACTTAATCACCAAATCGCCACTGCGCCTATCACAAGATGCAAAAAAATCACCATTAACACGTAGACAGGGAAAGCCCATCATAGTACTTTTTTCAATGCTCTCTTTTTCTAGATAGCTCTCTGCCACTTCCCAGAAAAATACACTCTTGTCTTCGCTCATATCCTAACTAGCTTAACACAACTATTGTATACAACTTCACAATTTGCTAATACAACTTAGCAAAACTGTAGCCCTGTCATAACAAAAGGTGTAGTATGTACGGCAACTCCAAAGCTAATCATCACTGTAACTGCCCTATGGAGCTAAATTTACCTGAAAAGAGAATCAGATGCTCCATACACAACTAACGCGAATCGTTCGATGGCGCAAGCAAGTTTATCTAGGCTGGTGGGTACTGGTTGGCGTCATGCTCCTTCAGGTGATGGTCTCAGGCATCTTCTTCCAAGGCTTTGGTGTCTATGTGCCTATCCTGATTGAAGAGTTTGGTTGGAGTGCTACAACTATTTCTTTGGTGGTGTCTGGTAGGCAGGTTGTATCTGCCATTGCTGCACCTGGGATAGGCTTTGCGCTTGACCGTTTTGGCGCACGGCGAGTCATTGCTACTGGCTTAGTTACCATGTCAATTGGCTATGTGCTTTTTAGTCAGGTGCAAACGCTTTGGTTCTTTGTGGCTGCACAACTCTTGCTTGGTTTTGCTGCTAACTTATCTGGTTGGTTACCCAGCAACAAGCTACTTATAAATTGGTTTGTAAAACGCCGTACTATGTCGCTTGCGTTTATGGGTATGGGCATGAGCATTGGTGGATTATTGACACCTTTTATGGCAAAGTTAATCAATGTCTATGGCTGGCGTCCGATTGCGGTTGGGTCTGGGGCTATGATGTTTTTGGCGCTGCTGCTTATTCCACTGTTACGTAGTTCGCCTGAAGCGTACGGGCTCGAGCCTGACGGATTTGCTAACGCTGACGGTAAAAGAATCAAACCTTCAAAACTAAACAGCATCCCACCACCCTCAACCGTAAAAGATGATTTCACCGTACAAGAAGCCATCCGCACTCGTAGTTTCTGGCTCATTGCCATCGGGCACGCACTTGCCCTCGTATCAGTAGTTGCAGTTTTAGTCCACTTGATTGCTCATATGTCAAACGGTCTAGGCTTCTCTCTAGAAACCGCTGCAAGCGTTTTTGCTTTAGTAACAGGCGTTCAGATTTTCGGTCAACTTTTCAGTGGCTTCTTTGCCGACAGATTCAGCAAACACAAAATTGCTGCTGGTGCTATGCTCTTTCATGCTGTCGCCATGTTCATCTTTGCAGTAACAGAAGCTATGCCAATCATTCTACTTGCAGCAGTGCTTCATGGTGTTGCTTGGGGTGTACGTGGTCCACTTATGTCCGCTTTACGTGCAGACTACTATGGCAGAACACACTTCGGAAAAATCATGGGCTTTGCTGACCCAATTGTTATCTTGGGTGCTTTAATTGGTCCAGTCATAGCAGGATACAGTTTTGATAATTTTGGCAGTTATAGTACAGCATTCTTTATATTAGGCTTTACTGCCTTAGTTGGCTCTATCTGTTTTGCACTTGCTACTCAACCAAAAAAACCTCAAGTTTAGACTTGAGGTCATGAAAAGTAAGACTTCTATTTTCAACTATCTTTAGGTCGCCTAAGCGTCTCAACGTATGGATATTTAGTTAATAGTTCAAAATAATGTTGGTATAATTCAACAGCTTCTTTCTCCGAACTAGGTACTTGTCCTATTCTAAAATAAGACGCATTGCTTTCATCTAGAAAGAAGGTTGGTGTCGCAACAACGTTTTTCGATACTGCTTCTTCATGGGCTGCTTTAAGGCTATTACGAATCGCACCAGTATCAAACTCTATATCTTCTGATATCCCCACTGCTTTAAGTGCAGCCTTAATCACACTTAAACTAAAGCCTTGTGAATCTTTATGTGCAAGACGTTGTAAATTCAGGCGAAAGTCATCGTACTGTTCTGGCATATTTTCTTTGACATAATGTGAAGCCAAAAAAGGGATTAAGCCTTTGCTACCATCTTTGGAATCTGCCTCTACTGCATCTTCCCAAAGTTGCCAGCCATCATCCCCTTTATAGTTTCCTTGATACAAACTATAGTGTCGCCAATCAAAGCTTAGACCTAATGGCTTTTCTATCATTTTTGCGAACTCAGCACCTCGCCAAGCGTAAGGGCACAAATAATCAAAATATACAACTATATTCTTTTCCATAAAATTCCTCATCCAATGTAGTTTTAGCAGTTTACAAACAACTGCCACATATTTCGTTGGGGTAATTTTAGCTAAAAAGCACCTACCTTGTATGTCTAATTAAAAACAAAAAAAGCGCATTGGTAAATGTACCAATACGCTTTTATCATTTTTTATCATTACCAAAAGCAATAATCACAGTTTCTTTAAGAAACAGTTGTCGATGAATTGGTTGAATCCTCAGCACCTTCAGTTGGTGGGGGAATAAAGCCAACTGTTTTATCAGAACTTACACCTTTATCAGTTACTTCTAGAAGCATCATATCAACAACATCCTCAAAGCTCTCGACAACAGTTACTGTCAAATCCTCTAAGATATTTTCTGGTACATCTTCTAGATTCGCTTCATTCGCTTTAGG
>CALDTA010000143.1:0-2548 GCA_937924455.1 uncultured Deinococcales bacterium | reverse complement strand
AGGTCTTGCAAAAGTTACGGAGATGGCAGAGAGGTACATGGCAGAGATAATATGAGGAACTTTGAACAAACTGAAAATAGAATTCGTCGTTCAGTTACAAGTGCTGCCACTGAGCTAGGAATCAAAGCTAGTTTTACAGAGGGGCGTCGTGATTCAGACATTATCGTTATACGTTTGCGTGGCAAACGTCAAGACATGGTATTTTTGTCACAGCAACTTAAGGAAATTTTTCCTGCGGTAGATATTGAGGTTTTACAAGGAAAAAAGCATGACGGCAATATCATGACGATGATTGTCACAGAGCCTTTGAGTGAGCAAGATGCTGAAGATAACATGGAGCGTCGTTCAAAACTACGTCATAAAGCACAGCGCAATAAAGTTAAAACGAAGAAGAAAAGTAAACAAGCTGAAATTCAGGCTAAAGAAGAGAAAGTCGAAAAAGATCCATCGAGCGATTCACTTGTGCGAGAAGCGCATGAAGCAGCGATGGCACGTGTACCTGAAGAAGAACAGCCGATTGGCTATGAATATAGTAAAGTAATCAACTGAGATTATTAGCGTTTCCACGTAATATTAATATTGACCCGTGCTAAATGAGTTCGTTCCTACTCGCGCTGTGTATCTGCATCGCCGATGAACTGACTTATACCGAAGTGAATCATGGATGTCATAGTCACAAACATAGCAAAGTTTCGTAATTTGTGTGCCCTTCGGTTCTAAAGGCAACTTTTTCTGCTGATTGATTATGACTTTTTTCTTTCAGTTTAGTATTAGGTCAGTTAATCGGCGATGCAGATGTCTGTGAAAACCACACAGCGCGAGTAGGAACGAACTCATTTAGCATGGGTCAACATTACGTGGAAACGCTAAAAGTACCAGTCGCTTTTGCTAATACTCAACTTTGCAAAAGACTCTAACTTGACGGTTTACCAGATTTCGTGTATCGACTTGTGTAATCCTTGATTTAATCAGTTTGACTTGAAGCAATACACACGAAATCGGAAACCTTCCTAACTTAGAGTTACATATCTGTATTTTTAACGAGACTCGGAAACATCCATCACTATAAAATCCCCAGTTCCAGAATAAACCAAACCCTTAGTTTTCTCTCCACTTTTCCAAAACTCGATAACTATTTCTGTACCTGTTGGATATATAGAAAGAGCATCCTGCAATTCATAATCATCAGTTTCAATAACTCTAGTCATTTCCTTGTAAAAGTTATCCATCTTAAAACTAGATAGTGTGTAGCAGTTCACATCAGAAAAACGAAGAGTTTGCAAACTCCGCCCAAGTAGTTCTTCTGCATCAGGTAAATTTGCTTTGAGTAACCCTTCAGCATCTCTACAATCGACAATGCCATAGATATAGTTGCTTAGCTCTGCAGGTGCTGGTATTTTTAAATCTTTTGAGGGAACATAGCGCAGTGGTTCTGGTTCTTTTATCGGCACACAAGCAACCAAGAACAAAACACTGGAGAGCAATATGCTTATGATAGGCATACGATTTCTAATGGTTAGCATCTGAACACTTCACAGGTAATTCATCAACAAAATCAACTAACTTACATAACTCTTTTTTTGTCGTGTTTTTTAATTGCACTGAGTCTCCCTGATAGTTTTGCCATATCCAATTTAAATCAGCAAATGCCTTACTGTAGTTCTTTTGTTCTCTGTGTAGGCTAGACCTTTGCATACGTGCTTCTATGCTTTCAGGATTGAGCTCGAGCCCAACACCATAACTACTAAGCGCCTTATCAAAATTACCATTTCTCTGTTCAAATACCCCTCTAACCAACCACGTTAGAAAATTAGTTGCTTCCGCCTTTACACTTTCTTCAAGCACTTTTGTAGCCCAAACTGCCTGTTGACCATACCCTCTACCATCTGGCAACTGCTCAACACCAGCAGTAACATCCTTTTGCCAGTCACTATGCGCTTCTGCCATAGCTCTTAACCTTTCAGGAAAAGCGTCTGCCAAATTTGTTTCTTCATCAGCTATGTCAAAAAGGTATTCACTTCCATCAGGCAAGGCAAAGTATTTCCAGTTATCCTCAATCATCACTTTAACGCCATAAGACATAAAATAGAGTGCGTCGTGGTGTTGTACGAAACCTTCTTCAAAAATAAGCTCATGCAAACTCAAACCATCTATAGTTAGTGACCTATCACTGCTGATATTTGCACTGTTTATATTTACACTGTTTATATTTACACTGTTTATATTTACACTGTTGATATTTGCAAAGTCCATAAAAGTTGGTAGCAAATCCATCAGTGCAACCTGTTCTTGCACAACTTTGCCACTAGGTAACACATCTGGTCCATATATAGCTAATGGCACTCGAAGTCCACCTTCTGTTAAATTCGACTTCCCGCCAAGCAATCCAGCATTATCAGCGATGCTCGGAATACCTCCATGGTCACTGGTAAACACAATAATTGTATTCTCACTTAAGTCATTGTCTTCAAGATACCTAGTCAACTTACCAATATTCTCATCAAAGTTTTGAATCATCTGCTGATAGATAGTGGCAGCAATCGGTGCA
>CALDTA010000142.1:0-10293 GCA_937924455.1 uncultured Deinococcales bacterium | reverse complement strand
ACATTGTTGGCATAGTCTTGGTCAGGTGCTAGTTTTTTGCTGACCAGTTTGTCGAGTTCAGCGTTTGTTTCGCCCATGTAAATACAATGTTCGATATATTTACTATTATTTATCGCATTTAAGATATAGCTTCCTAGTAGTTTGCCTTTGAAATTGAGGAGTGCTTTACTACTGACCTTGGCTTTTTGGAGGAGAGGGTCTTGGCTCGAGCCTCCTGCAAGCACCACAGCAGTATATGAATGTGTTTGAGACATATTAAGTTTGAAGCTTAGTCTATTAGCGTGACGCCAAATGCTTCAACTGTATGACCATTGACTTCGTGGGCTTGGTCCTCAAAGTTAAACAGGTATTGACTATCACCTCGTGATGTGAGGCGAAGCCCTTCACTGAGTATTTGAGTTTTTATACCTAAAGATTCAACAAGGCTTTTGAAAAAGTGAACATGAAAGCTATCGCTTCCCCACATGCCAAGCGTTGTGCATTTACCTGACCCGTGTGTTTTTTCGGCAATGGCGACGCTATCTTTATAAGCATTGGTTTGGTAATTACCAATAGGTTCTGCATCTACAGCTTCAAAAATATCCGCCCAAGTATGATACTCAAAGTTTTGTCCAGCTACTTGGACTACTTCATTAACAGTTGGGCGAATACCATCCACGTGAGTTAATCGCAGACCTGTTAGCTTCAACCATTCTGGCAACATAGGTGCATGAATGACATTTGTAAAGGATTTTGAGCCACTACGTGGACCAATGACTAACTGACCACCTTGTTCACAAAAACTAGTCAGTTTATTGCACAAATTTGTGTTGATCATATGAAGCGCAGGGGCAAAGACAAGTTTGTAGCCTTCTAGTGACTGATTGGGATGGCGAATGTCAACATCTAAACCAAGTGTGCGTAGTGCTGAATAATAGCTCATTTGTAGCGACCAGTATTTCCATCCCTCGGCATGTGGTTGGATATCGGTTGCCCACATTTGTTCATAGTCAAAAAGTAAGGCAATCTTTGCTTGTTGTTTTTGACTTGTTTGGAGTGATGGGTGGTTTTCAAAATCTTGAACAACGTGTTTAGCCTCATGAGTAGCAGTATCTGCCGTACCATCATGTTTATTTAACCCTGCATGATTGGTTTCTTGTGCACCAATCGCAGCACGCCAGCGAAAGTAAGCGACAACATCTGCACCATGTGCAAAAGCCTGATGACTCCAGACCCGTACCATGCCCTTTTCAGGAAGTGGGTTTGAGGGTGCCCAATTTACTTGACCAGGTTGTTGTTCCATCACCCAAAAAGGTTTTTCTTTTAAACCAAAGTATAGATCATGCATAAAGCTGACCATGTCAGGGTGACCTGTACGAAAAAACTTGTTTTTTGTTTCGTTACTGTGTGGCGACATCTCTAACATTCCAAGTGGATAGCTATCCCACGTGATGACGTCAACGTCCTTTGCAAATTTAAAATGGTCAAAGCTTTCAAAGAACAACATAACGTTATGTGTAATAGGCTTATCCGAGAACTTTCTGATGGTATCACATTGCATTTTGCTGTAGGCAATCATTGCATCTGAAGAAAAACGATAGAAGTCTAGTGTATGACTTGGGTTTGCTTCGGTCGTTGTGAGGTTTGGCAATTCAACTTCGGAGAAGTCAGTGTATTCCATGCTCCAAAATACGTTCCACCAAGCTTCATTGAGAGCTTCAGGTGTGCCGTATTTTTTTGCTAACCACTTTTGAAAAGCAAGTTTATCTTGTTCACCATAGCTACGGATTGTGTCATGACAGCCAAATTCGTTGTCTGTTTGCCATGCTAGAACAGCTTCATGTTTGCTGAAGTGTTCTGCCATTGCAGAAACAATTCTTTCGCTCTCTTGGAAGTAGGCTTTCGAGTTGTAGCTGTAGTGCCTGCGTGAGCCAAAGTTTCGCACGTTGCCGTTTATATCTACTTGGTACATGTCTGGATATTTGTCGCAGAGCCATTTGGGAGGCGTAGCCGTTGGTGTGCCGAGGACTACTTTTAAGCCAGCGTTTCCTAGGATGTCTAGGGAGTGCTCGAGCCAGTCAAAGTGCAACTGCCCATCCTTAGATTCTAATCTGCTCCACGCAAATTCACCAACCCGTACCCATGAAAGACCAATCTCTTTCATACGTTCAGCATCTTTTTTCCAAGTATCTTGTGACCAGTGTTCAGGGTAGTAGCAAACGCCTAATTCCATATGTATCCTTTATAATAGCAATTCCACGATTAACTGCGACAGCAGTTAATCGGCGGGCTTCGTAACGAGTAAGAATAAAGCCACTCAGTGTGTACAGTTATTTCGTAGAAACGCTGTAAGTTAAAGTATTCGTGTTCAGCTTAGCTTTATAACCAATTCCGCTTAATTCCTTAATTTATTCAGGATGGTTTTGACCGTGAACATCTAGCTGTGAAGCGGAATGTGGTTGAGCACCTGATGCTTTTAGCTAGTTAATTTATTAAGGATATTTTCGGACACGCTATCAGTGTAGCGTTCACTATAAAAAAATCAGGGCTAATAGTAAAGCCCTGATTTAGATATGTCTTTAAGGTTGATTAGTCTAAAGCTTGATAAGTTTAGTAATCAGCCTAGATATGAGTCCTAGTCCTAGTATAGGTACTAGTCACGGTAAAAGGTAATCGTGCTAAATCCATCCCAAGTAAAGCGAATTGTTTTTTCGTCTATTACGCTTAATGTTCCAGGAACAAGTCTGCGGTTGCTATAGCCAAGATCTGCAATAACACCTTCGCCTACATTGGTAGCTACATTTGCTGTCCAAGTAACTTCACCCGCAGGTACGTAACTGTCACCTGTGATTTTTGTAGCAACGATATCATTGCCTGATTGGCTAATCTGAATTGCTTGTGAACCACAGCCTGCACAAGCATAGAAGCCTGTCCAAGTTCCTGCTAAGTTAGGACCAGTTGGCGTAACAATTGGTGTACCACCGTCGGCTACTGCTTCTACTTTAATATCATCAAAAGACACTTTGGCAGATTCGTTATCAGAATTCTTTTGGTTGTTATAAGCACCAACCTGGATGCTATGTGTACCTGCAGCTAATGTGCCGATTTCTAGGCTTACTGTTTTCCAGTCACTATCGCCACCACCAGCCATCTGTTCTAGGTGATCACCATTATTAAGACCGTAAAGTTGCCCATTGATTGAAAGGAGTGCTTGAATAAATTCGTCCTCTTCGTATTCAAGGCGTTGTTCAATTCTGTATCTGAGGCTCACCGTAACGTTGGACGTTTGATTTAAAGTGAAGTTGCGTTCGAAGCCACCAGAAATACCAGTGATAGTTTCATCATCAATGCCACCTACAACAGTAAATAGGTACTTGCCAACACTATCTCTATCACCACGAGCATAGCGTTCTTCAGAAGTATTTCTAAATAGATTATCTTTATAGACAAAGTCTTCACGTGAAGACTCAAAATCTGCTGTGAATACACCATTTGGTGATGGTGGCACGATTGTCCAAATAAAAGACTGACGTGCTTTTGTTTGACCATCAGAAAGTACAACGTTTACAGTGTAAGTTCCTTCTGTACCAAAGGCCGCTGTTCCACTAATCTTGCCAGTAGCAGGGTCAATTGCGAGTCCTGGTGGAAGATTTGTGGCAGAAAAGCCAACAATGTCATTATCAGCATCATTGAAGTTGAGTGCTATAGATGTTGCTGCTCCTTCAGCACTTGTTTGATTGCTGATACCTGAAAGGGTTGGCGCTCTATTTGCACTGATAGAGGCAGTAGAGGCGACAGCGCCATTAGCGGAGCCTTCTTGAGTTAAGTATGTTTGAGATACTTTATCAACACCGTATCTCCATGTTTTGCCATTATTTAGGTCTACGCCTGTAACAAATATTGTGGTTGGTATAACAGTTGTAATGTTTACAGAGTTGTCAGCACGATTCCACGTACCTCTAATTGCGCCTTTTTTAAGCGCTGTATAGAAGCTAGTTCGCTGTTCGAGCGTTTCTGTCATGCCTTGCCAATCTTGACTGATAATTGGCACATCAAAGTACTTGCTATATTCTTTAAGTACAGCTTCTGACCAGTCATACATAAGACTGCGTCCTGGTGCATATTCTCTCAGGTTATTTTGATGGAAGAAGTGTGGATAGGGTGAAAAGCTGAGCACGTGGCGCATAGCAATTTCTGCTTCAAAATTCAAAACTTGTTCCCAAGTGCGATCAGTAGTGAAAAATGGGTTGCCAAAGCCATCTCGAATGATGCCATTTGGACCATACAGATTGTTAAATTCACTGGCGTTCTCTATTGGATCTGTAGTGTTGTAAAAGATATTTGTTGGCCAACGTGGCACAAGGCTGATGCGATCTTCTATGGGGTGTCTAATCAGACAAGTATCACAGCCATCTGCTCTAGTGTGTGAATCCCAACCACGATTTGCAGCCATGTACTTGATGCCTAAATCAGCAGCAGCTCTAAGCATAGCTTTATTGGATGCTTGCAATCCAAACTGACAAAATTCATCTGAAGGAACTTGGTCTACTTCGCAGGTGATACCAGGTGCATCTTGGATGCGGTGCCAGCCTAGACCAGAGTGTTTTCCTGTCACTACAAAAGCTCTATCGAAGTCGATGGCTTGCGATTCACCAAAGTTTATGTTTTGTTCGAACTCGGCTCGAGCATCGTCATAGGTCAAAAAATCCATTTCTGCGTGGCTAAAAGTATGACTGACCCAATCAAAGAAGGTACCAGTGCATAAAGATGCAGCAGATAGGCTTGCAGTTTCGCTACAATCCACACTGGCATTTGTATCACCTTTAAGTGCATTGAAAACTTGAATGTAGTTAAAGGTAGGTGCATTAAACCTAGTGCGAAGATCTAAGACACCGTCTCGAGCAGCGTAAACGTCTTGTGCATCGATTCTATAGACTTTTTCTTCGTAAGGGAAGTTTGATAGCGTTGCAGGGTTCCAGACATCACTTTCTAGATACCAATCGTCAATATCAAGACTTAGGTACATGCGTCTTTCACCAATGAAAACGCCCTGAGTTAACCAGCGAAGCATGTCATAGCCAAGAAGTTGTGTATGCAGCAAAAATGGGTTATGTCCCATGGTTAACGCCATACGTTCACGACCATCAGCTGATGTGCTTACAACACCTAAGATATTGCCAGTAGCATCTTTTAAAATCGGTGTTGCGCTTATCCCACCTGAGGCATCTAGTTCAGAAGGATAGTTAAAGGCATGTTTGACAGGAATAGATGCATTGGCTTTAAGAGATGAAAAAATAGTTTGACCTTCAGGTGTCATGGTCATAGCAAAACTATTATTATTGCCATCCGCCCAGCCGTCACCGTTGTTATCAATACCTTTAATGCCATAGTCTTCTGGATAGACAGATGGAAAGGTGTAGAGCGTCAATTGACGAACAGCTAAGTCGCTTTCATAGCTCCAAAGTGTTTGCCACTCAGCAGGCTCAAAAGCACTTGCAAAAGAACCGTCATCTTTTTGATAGGGCAAAGATGCTGTCGTCAAAATGATGCCTTGATAGCGACCTTGGTTTCCGTTCATTAGCATGTCGCTGGTGAGTGTTTTATCTTTTGCGATGAGGATATCATAAGGTACACCTACTTGCTTCATAAGCGCTTCAGCAGTTTTGAGACCACTGTCATCTTTGGTAGCACTAATGATTAAAAGTTTCATTTCAAGAGGTGCATTTGGATTGGCTAACTGACCAATAGATGCATTTACTGGTATAGCTACATCACCTGTAGATGCTATTTCACCGCCTGCTGTTGTTGGTGTATTAAGCCCTGTAGGATTTCCAGCTTGGTGTACATGGCTTGCTTGTACTTGACTGGCATCTTTTTGAATTGTTGATGTTCTTCCTGGATTACTTTGGTTACAACTTGTAAGTAATACAAAAAGCACTAAGCCAAGCAAGAGCTTGACCGCTAGTATTACCGTGGAGGATGAACGGTGCATGGTTTAAGTCCTTTCTACTTTTATATGCATGTTTTATATGCATGGAGAGACTTTTTAAATTTTTCTAAGTAGGTTAACGCCCCCCAAAGACGCTAGTAAATAACTTAGCTTAATATAGTGTTGACGAAGCTAAGATTATAAAAGATATAAAAAGATAAAGATTTGATAATCGATTCTTATGAAAACTTTTTTCTAGGGTTGTTTTCTCGAAGACTGTTGTACGAAATAGCCCTCTTGAATAGGTTAAGAGGGCTATTTTTAGTTGTAATAGTGGGGGGGATACGCAAAAGTATTACTGACTTCGATTGAAAGTTATTGCGTCTATGCCTGTCCAATTAAAACGAATAGTGTTACTGTCAATAATGGTTAATGTGCCTGGAACGTAGCTTGGGTTTACAAAGCCATCAAAGGCTGTTCTCCCTTGTCCTATGCCTGTTGCTACGTTGGCTTTCCAAGTAATCTCGCCCGCAGGAATGAAGTTGTCACCTGTAACTTTTGTTGCAACAGCATCTGTACCATTTTGTGTGATTTCAATGGATTCTATACCGCAACAGGAATAGTTCCCTGACCATTCACCAGCTAAGTTTGGATGCACCGTCCATGAGAATGATTGTTGTGCTGCTGCTTGTCCATCCGATACTTTAATAGTGACATTGTAAGTGCCAGCAGAGCTGATAGCTAAAGTGCCCGTAATTTTGCCTGTCGCTGGATTGATAGCTAGACCTGGTGGTAAGTTGCTAGCACTAAAGCCTACATAATCATTTTCTGCATCATTGAAAGAGATGTCTAGCGATATAGTGTCACCTTCAACACTACTCTGATTTGAGATAGAAGCAAGCGTTGGAGTGCTGTTATTTGTTGGAATCGAGATAGCTCCGCTTACTGATTGCCCAGAGTTTAGTGTGGCTCTAGATACTTTATCTGGTCCATAAGTCCAAGATGTACTCCCTGATAAGTCTGCACCTGTCACATAAACTGTTGCTGATCGACTACTTGAAATCTGAACAGTGTTATTGACTCTGTCCCATGTACCAGAAATTGCATTTGATGTAAGACCTTCAAAGAAAGAAGTGCGTTTTTCGAGTGTAGTAGTAATACCTTCCCAATCTTGGCTGATGATTGGAATGTCGAAATACTTGTCATATTCTTTAAGTGTCGCTTCTGACCAGTCATAAATTAGGTTTCGACCTGGGGCATACTCACGTAAGTTATCTTGGTGGAAGAAGTGTGGGTAAGGCGAAAAGGTAAGCACATGTCGCATAGCAATGTCTGCTTCAAATTTTAGTACTTCTTGCCAAGATTGATCACGTGTGAAGAAAGCATTGCCGTTGCCATCTCTAATGATGCCATCTACACCATAGAGATAGTTGAACTCACTCGCATTTTCTATAGGTGTTGTTGTGTTGTAGAAAATGTTAGTTGGCCAACGTGGGATAAGTTTGATTCTTGCATCTAATGGATGAACGATAAGACAGGTGTCGCAACCATCTGCTCTAGTGTGTGTATCCCAACCACGGTTAGCTGCCATGTATTTGATGCCTACGTCTACTGCTGCACGTAGCATGTCGGTATTTGAACCACGAAGACCAAATTGGCAGTATTCATCGGTAGGAACTTGATCAACCTCGCATGGTTGACCGTTGCCATTGGTGATTAAGCCCCAGCCAAGTCCTGAGTGTCTACCTGTTACAACATATTGTCTATCGAATTCGAGGGGTTGAGATTCAGCAAATTGAATGTTTTTCTCGAACTCAGCTCGAGCCCCAGTGTAGTCCAAGGTATTCATATTTGCATGACTGAAGGTATGACTTACCCAATCAAAGAAGGTACCTGTACAGAGAGTAGCTGCTGACAGCGTTGCAGTATCACTACAATCAACAACTGCATTTGGGTCACCTTTGAGGGCATTAAAGATTTGAATATAGTTGAAGGTTGGCGCATTGAATCTGTTACGTAGGTCTAAAACACCATCACGTGCAGAATAAACATCTTGCGCATCGATTCTATAGACTTTTTCTTCGTAAGGGAAGTTTGATAGTGTTGCAGGATTCCAAACATCACTTTCTAAGTACCAATCATCAATATCGATGCTCAAATACATGCGTCTTTCACCGATGAAAACACCTTGTGTTAACCAGCGGAGCATGTCGTAGCCAAGTAGCTGTGTGTGTAGCAAAAATGGGTTATGACCCATCATCAGAGCCATTCTTTCACGCCCATCAGTTGACGTACTGACTACACCAAGGATATTACCATTATTGTCTTTGAGAATTGGTGTTGCACTGACACCACCAGAGTTATCGAGGATAGAAGGGTAGTTAAAAGCATGTTTGACAGGAATGTTTGCACTGCCTTTAAGTGAAGCAAATACACTTTGTCCTTCAGGCGTAATAGTCATAGAAAAGCTGTTGCTATTTCCATCTGCCCAACCATCACCGTTGGTGTCAACACCTTTGATGCCATAATCCTCAGGATAAACAGAAGGGAAGGCATAAAGCGTTAGCTGACGAACTGCTAGATCGCTTTGGTAACTCCAAAGCGTCTGCCACTCAGCAGGTTCAAAGGCACTTGCAAAAGAGCCATCATCTTTTTGATAGGGCAAAGAGGCAGTAGTCAAAATAATACCTTGATAACGACCACGCTCACCATTCATGAGCATGTCGCTAGTGAGCGTTTCATCTTTAGCAATCAGGATGTCATAAGGTACGCCTACTTGTTTCATCAGTGCTTCAGCAGCTTGGAGACCACTGTCACTTTCAGTAGCACTAATGATTAAGAGTTTCATTTCGAGAGGTGCATTTGGATTGGCAAGCTGACCGATGCCAAACCCTGCTGGGATCGCTCTATCACCTACAACAGCTAAGGAACTGATTGTATTTGCAGAGCTTGTATCGATATTCGCTGCACTACCTGTTGGGTGACTATGTGCAGTTGTTGTAGAAGGGTCACTAGGATCTGGATTATTGGTTATAGGTGTATTAGTTGGATCATCAATTGTTCCAATGAATCCACAGCCTGCTAAAAACAGCATGATGATTAGAATCTTGAAGAATTTAAACAATCTAATCAATCTAATCGTAGAGAGGATTTCTTGCATATTTATACTTCGCCCCTTAGTATTGCAATAGTTTCTTAAAGTTTTGTACTAAAGCCCTTTTGTACTAAAACCACTGTTTTAACTGTTTTTAGTGTTTTAGGTGCTTTAAGCTTCAGACATATAGCCTTTTTATTTTTGACGGAACAGCAGGCTCAAATTCTCGAAACACATAAAGATTGCTTAAAATCCTCTCAGAATTTTCGTTACTTAAATTTTTAGTTAGGTATTTTTAAAATAATGAGAGTTTATTGAGTTAGTAACTTTTGTGCTTGTTTTCAATATCGTTAAAGTAGGCTTTTCTGAATGCATTAAAAAAGCCGAGTTCAAGACTCGGCTGAAAGATTCACGATTGTTATTAGAAGGAGTTTTAGCCTTTCGTCGCTCCCATTGTTAATCCACCTATGAAGTAACGTTGCAGAGCAAAAAACACAACAAGCGTAGGCACTGTTGCTAATAAACTTCCTGCAACAATCAGTGGCCAATTACTAATATATTGACCCAATAGATTAGACAAGCCTGTGGTCACAGGTTTTAGTTCATCACGACTTACTAAAACAAGTGCCCAGAGGTAGTCATTAAATATCCAAGTAAACTCAAGCGTTGCAAGCGCAGCAAATGCTGGTACAACTAACGGTAAGCCTATTCGCCTATAAATTGTCCATTCATTTGCACCATCAATGACTGCTGATTCAAATAGTGAGGTAGGAATTGTTTTCATAAAGTTTCTCAAAACGAATGTACAAAAACCAAGTTGAAAAGCTGTATGGAAGAGGATAAGTGCCCAGTAGGTATCGTAGATATTTAGGTCATTTGATAATCTAAATACTGGAATCATTAATATTTGGAAGGGAAGAAGCATACCGCCAATAAAGAGAAAGTAGAGGAACTTATTTAATCTAAAGCGGAATCTTACTAGAGCATAAGCACACATAGATGAAAAGAAAAGCATGAATATGAGTGCTGGAATAGTAATAATAAAACTATTAACTAAATAATTAGATATTCCCGCTCTGGTCCATGCTTCTGTATAGTTCCCAAAAGTTAATTCACGTGGAATAGTCCAAAAGCCATTTGTGTTTAGGTCGTCCATCGTTCGGAAACTCGTGACAAAAGCACCAACGATTGGGATGAGCCAAATAATTGCACCAATCCAAACGATGATGACTACTAAACGATTTACAGGTTTCTTTTTTTGACTAATCATTGATAGGGACTCCAAATAGAA
>CALDTA010000141.1:0-5213 GCA_937924455.1 uncultured Deinococcales bacterium | reverse complement strand
TGATACCAATTTCTCTAGCTAGGTCAGAGAGGTTAGGCATCTCACCTGAACGCATGAAAAGCTCTGTCAAACGTTCGTAAATTTTTCGTTGCATTGTGGATGGTTTTTCCATAATCTAGAACCGTCCCTTTGTTTGATTTTAAATATCCTTAAAAACTTAGGTAACCTTAAAAAGTAGGTGACCTTAAAAAGTAAGCCTTAAATATTAAGGTTTTGAATAGTATATTCGTATAGCAAGGGATTTGTCAAATTTTTTAAGGTATTGTTTTTAAAAATGTAGGAAAGGTCACGCTAAGTGGGTAGCACACAGTATGCGTAAACCTAGCAACAACTATATAAAGCGATAGCTTCGGCAGAAATTCCATGTCGAATTTTTAAGCTACTGATTTAAGGTTTGGGTCGTTTAATAATGAACAGGGATGATGAATTCCCCGAGGCTTGCCTCGCAAACAAACCGAATCGACGTATGGCTTGCCAGACAAAATTTCCTTGTGATACCCCGTCGGCTTGCCGTGGGGTTCGTTCATTTTTACGGTGATATTTCTATTTGGAAAGATTTCTATTTGGAAAGATTGTTATTCTTGGTAGCTTCTGTGGTTTAGCCTTATAGCCCATGGCTTCTGTCGTAGCCATTTAGTTTTGCTTGATTCCAGTCTTTAAGGCTATTATCTTCTGGTTTAAAAACTTCAACCAAAAGTGGGTGACAGGCAGCGACATCGCTTGAATGTTCTGCCGAACAATCTCCTCCTGGGCAAGCACTTAAGCCTCCGAGTAAATCAATCTCAGCAAAAAATTCGATATAGTCATCTGGTCTTACTGGACTTGCTTTCATAAAGTATTGTCCTGTATCTCTTGTAAAGCCTGTACACATAAAGACATTCAGTACGTCGTGTACATAGCCTTCTGCCTCAGTTATTGATAAACCTGAATGTTCAGCAAGTGCTCTTGTTAAATTTGAGTGGCAGCAGTAGTGGTACTGTCCAGCATCGTTTAGTAAGTTATTGGTGTATGGGTCGCAGCGTGTTCCTATGACATCGTGAACTGAACCGCCGTAGTCATCAAAGCCGTACCAATCGAGTGTGTCTTTGACTATTGTTGCCATTGGGCGCATTGCTGGGAATGATGACCATAGTCTGTCACCTGTACTTAAGTGTGTGCCGTGTAGTGCTCTGGTTTTACCGCTATAGAAGCGTTCGGATAGGTCATTGGCATTCCAGAGATTTAAATCGCCCACTTGTGGTCCTTCAACAGAGGTGATGCGGAAAAAGTGACCAGCGGGAACAGAAAAGCACTGGGCAGAGCGAGGTTGAATGAGGACTTCGTCGATTTTTGTTGCGTGGGCTCGAGCCTCCCAATATAGCTCCATATCGGGCTTGGGTAGGGTATCAATCGGATAACAAATAACAGGTTTAATAGCCTTACGTTCTTCGGCGTCTTGTGGCGCAGTTGTTTGTGGTTGTTGTAGTTTCATTTCTACAAGAATAGCATCTTGCTAGATTGATAATTTGGTTAGTACTTTTGGATGAGATGAAAGCTTATAGCTCACGTTAGACTTGTACTTACGAATGAGTTCGAAATGCAAACCTTAACTTATGATTAATTGTCATCTATCTTAAGAAAGGTTTTAGTAGCTTTCTCATCAAATTCCGCTATCTAATTTAGGAAGAAGGTATGTAGGTGTTGTCTCCACAATCAATCAGCATCTATATATTCCGTAATAGCAGTTAGTAGTTATCTCTGCTAAATAATCCTAGTCAATATTAATTAACTGTGATGTGGATGACCTAAGAAAGATGTATCTGCTTTAAGATACTACTAGGGTGTATGGCTTTAGATTAATTTCAGATATAAATAGTCCTAATACAGTTAGAGTTACTATCTAGAAGTAGCAGTAATACCTATAACTAGCGGTAATACCTATAAGTAGCAGTAATACCTATGGAGGTTTTTTGGTTATGGCTTTAAAAAGCTTGCGAAATCTTATGTTTCTAGTTAGCTTGTTTTGTCTTTTGATGACACAAGCATTTGCACAGAGTTCTAGTCTTTCTAGTGATGATTTGATGGCACTAGCACCAGCCGAGGCAATTGTTGCTTTGTCGCTTGATTCTAAAAACTTTTCTGCCGAAAGTTTGATGGCAGACTTAAAAGCTTTGGATTGGGAAAAAGCAGATGCGACTTTGCAAAAGCTGATTACCCTTGCAGAGGAATCAGGGGCTTTAGAGGAACTTCTCTATGAAGTTGATGGTGATGCTCTTGAAATTTACGACGGTCTCAGAGGCTTTTTAAATGGCGAAGGTCCAGCTTATGCAGAGATGATTGAGGCTTGTCCTGCACTTGCTGATACTGACATGACAGCCTTTACACCACTGGGTAGTGAAGCAGTTTTGACTGTTGGTTTTGGTGCAGCGGGTCCAGCGATTACTGCTATAACCAGACTGAGTGAAGATCAAGCAAGCACTGCCTTTGAAGTGCAACAAGCTTTTCTTGACTGTGCTCGAGCTGAGGCAAGCGAAGACGGTACTGAAGATAGTGTGACTGTTTTAGATGAAGATGGCGTAAGTCTTTATGTTGTGGGTGATGGCGGCGATATGCCTGTGATTATTGGGTCTAACAGCGGTGTTTTCTTCCTAAGCTCTGATCCAAACGATGCCCGTACTGTAGCCCGTTTAAGTAATGGTTCTGATGAAGCAAGTCTTGCAGATTCAGCCCTTTTTGAACGTGGTAACGGCAAGATTAGCACTGATGGACTGCGTTATGCAGTAGATTTCGCAGCTATTGCAGATATTGTCTCTGATTTTAGAGACTTAGTTGTTGAGGGTGATCCAGCACTTAGCATTTTGTTTGACCGTGGCATGGCTGTGCTTAGAACTTTGGGTATAAGCGTTGGTAGTGTGAGTCAGTCTAGTGAAGGTGTGTTGTCCCAATCTCTTATCGCAGCTAATCCAGAAGGTGGCGACCCAGAGCTTGCAAAATTGATGCTTTGCACAGACTGCTCCGTGAGTGTTCCTGCCTTAGCACCTGTAGATAGCGTGTCAGTGAGCTCTCAGCATATTGCGATTGCTGAATTCCTTGAGTATTTACAAACTTGGATTGATGACCTAGAAGACATGATTGGTCCAATGAATGTGCAAGAGTTCTTAGCAGGACAGTTTGGTGTTGACCTTGATGTGCTCTTGTTCAACTGGTTAGGTAGCGAAATGCACACCATTACTATGGAAGTGCCAAGTCAAAAATTATCTACGCTTGTTTATCAACCAGCGCAAGCTATCATTTTCCCGATTGAAAGTGTCGAAGCTGCTGAAGAAGCTGCTGCAAATTTCCAACAGCTCTGGCCTATGGTTCGTGGCATGATGGACTTGATTCCTCAAGAGGAATTTCCAGTGGATATGCTTGATTATGTTGCAACCTCTGAAGAGAGTTACAACGGTGTTGACTATACACGTTATCGTATGAGTGCCAATGTTGATGTTGCAGTTACTTATCTCGGTAACAATCTAGTTACAGCATCCCCAAGCTATGCAATTGAAAAAATTATTGATGTTTCACTTGGCAACATTGAAAATATTACTGCGAATCCAGACTATGGCACAATCGTAAGTTCATCTGTCGGTACGCCCATGCGCGGTTATGTAGATACACCTGTTTTTGTCGACAGTTTTGCAGAATTGATTGGTTTGTTTAGTCAACCTGCTGCTTTCTTTGCAAAGAGTGCCATTGATGGTGCGTTCCTTGCAGAAGGTGAATTTACTATGGACCCTTCTATCTTGGAAGGTGCGACATCATTTTTTGATGAAGACCTAAGTAGCATTTCAGCGACAGAGCTCGAGCTCAACTCGCTTGCACCAACAACATTGACTGAGAGCCTAGCTCAACCAGAAGACGCAGCGATGGATAACACAAGCTCTGCTTATTATCTTATAGACAGTGTGGAACCAGGCTTAGTGCTTACAGCAACCTTAAACAGTACTGACTTTGACACCTACCTGCGTCTCATTCGTGAAAGTGATGAAGGCGCACAGGTTATCGTCGATAACGATGATTTTGCAGGTAGCTATGAGCAATCACAGATTAGCTTTTTAGTTGAAGAAGGTGCTGATTACATTATTGAAGCTACAAGCTATGGTAGCGATGCAGGTGGTAACTTCAACATTAGCCTTGAACTGGGTGCAGATATTTCTGAAGACTTTGAATGGTTTGAAGCGTATACAACAGAGTATGTGGGCGTTCCGCAGTTACTGACTACGGGCTCGAGCGCTGAGGGTCAACTCATCGTGAGTGATGCAAGCATTGTGGCAAACTACTACAAACTTCCTGCTCTCACAACAGGTGAAGAAATCACTGTTTCAATCGAGAGTGATGACTTTGATACCTACATTTACGTGATTGATGCAACCAATGGCGAGTACATTGCCGAAAACGATGATTTTGAAGGTAGCTACTCCATGTCTAGCGCAACTTTTGTAGCGCAAGAAGGCATCGAATACTTGGTGAAGGCAACCAGCTTTGATGGTACGGGTATGGGTTCCTATGAGCTTACACTTGCTGGTTCAGGTATGGAGAGTATGGAAAACATGGGGGTAGATGCTAGCGATATAGAGGTCGTTGAAAGATTATCACCAGAAGAGCTTAGGGAACTATCACCAAGCTTTAGCGAGTTACTACATCTAACTGAAATCATTCCAGAGTCCATGTATGTGATTGCAGATCACTTAGGCTATGGAGAGGGTTACAGTAAAGTGACAGAGAATGAGATTTATCGTCAATCTCTACACCGTGTAGATTGGTAATATAGGTTTGTAATATAGATTGCTGACGATTGGTTAGTACTCAAAATAATAAAGCTAATGAAGCTGGAGGTAGTCAAAGCCTCCAGCTTTTTTAACGCTAATTTTAGATAATTTTCATATGGTAAAAACCTAACGAAATTTTTCAACTTTAGTAATGTCGAAGTGATGGTCGCTGCTTTAGACTGACCTTACACAGTAGAGATTGAACTATGTTGTTTGTGGGGCTAGATAAAACATAGTTAAGGTTACTTCTCTACAAGCTATAAAGGGCTGCTAGTAGGTATTGCTTAATTTGCATATCTCAAAGCAGGGTTTAGGGAGATAATAAGTGCTTAGGTTACTTATTGCAGATGACCATCCGCTATTTCGCATGGGTTTAAAATTTGCGCTGCAAGATGCTGGTTTTGACATCGTTGCAGAAGCAGG
>CALDTA010000140.1:0-4219 GCA_937924455.1 uncultured Deinococcales bacterium | reverse complement strand
CGTTAGCAGTAAGTATGATTAAGTACTTATTACTTAACCATTTCTCGTTAATACATTACGTAACAAACTCTTACAAGAAACTTAGATCATGCTTCATGAATCTTTTGTTGAAAAGACTAACGTTTTTTCTCAGCTTATATAATTAAAGGTGTAAAGACCCGTAACACACAGGGCTCAAATTAGTCCAATGTTTGCGTAGGCAAAGCATTGATTAACTATATCGCTATCTATATAAAGCTCTTTCACGATTAACTGACTTAGGTCAGTTAATCGGCGATACAGATGTCTGTGAAAACCACACAGTGCAAGTAGGAACGAACTCATTTAGTATGGGTCAATAGTTTTATGTGGAAACGTTAAGAAGGAGTAAATTTCCAAATTAAAGATGGTAAAGGAAGTAGATGGTAAATTCAGATTATTCACCCTTAGATTTTCACTTGTTAAAGCACTAGTGCTGTTAGTCGAACAAGCATTTAAATAGAAAGGCACACTAAACTAAAAGGTACTACTGAAAGACCCACTGAAAAACCTACTGAAAAAAACCATGGGTTTATGCTCTTGACCTCAAAAGACGGTCAATTTAAACTTAATTACGAAAGACCTTTAAAACAGTCCAGAGAGGCTGAGAAGGAGCAAACATGTTACGAAGAGCAAACATAAGGTTTGTTACAGTTACTAGCGCCGTCCCAAAAGTTGGGAGCGGTCTTTTTTTTAGTTGTAGTTTTTTATCAAAAAGCTTTGCGACTAGAGGCAAAACTTCATGACTCGCAAACCGTCACTAGTACATAAAGCAAGCATCATGACTGAGCAAGAAATGCAACGTGCTCTTACGCGCATCGCCCATGAAATCATTGAACGCAACAAAGGTGCAGATAACTTAGCCATGGTAGGTGTACATACCAGAGGTGTTCCAATTGCCACTCGTCTAGCCAAGCTCATCGGTACTTTTGAAAGTCAAGAGCCTGCTATCGGCAAATTGGATATAACACTTTATCGAGATGATCTCTCCGAAATCAGCGTACAGCCTATTGTTCGCAAAACCGAAGTTCCTTTTGACATCAACAAAATGAACATTGTCCTTTGTGATGACGTTCTTTATACAGGGCGTACATCTCGTGCTGCTTTAGACGCTTTAGTAGATATTGGTCGTCCATCGATTATTCAACTTGCAGTTTTGATTGATAGAGGGCACAGAGAATTGCCTATACGTGCAGATTACGTAGGCAAGAACTTGCCAACAAGTAAACAAGAGGTGGTGAAAGTTAAACTGGAATCAGTCGATGGAGAGGACAGTGTTGACCTTTACGAGTTAGGGCTAGGTGCATAATGACAGCTACTGAATCTTTGACACCTGCTACTAACACTGCTACTAACACTGCTACGCAACCTTTAAAACATAAGCATTTATTAGACTTGCAAGATTGGACCAAAGAAGAGCTCCTGCAATTTTTTGAAACGACAGATGCTATGGCAGATGTCATGAAACGAACGATTAAAAAAGTACCAGCGTTGCAGGGTAAAACCATTGCAACGTTATTTTTTGAAAATTCGACCAGAACAAAATTGTCTTTTGAACGAGCAGCAAGAGCACAAAGTGCTGATGTTGTCAGCTTCGCTGCGGGTAGCTCCTCGCTTACAAAAGGTGAAAGTATCAAGGATACAATCCTGACTATCAACGCAATGCAAGTTGATGCTTACGTTGTGCGCCATGTCTCTTCTGGTGTGCCCTACCAACTCACACGTTGGACAGATGCAAGCATCATCAATGCTGGCGATGGCAGACGTGCTCACCCAACACAAGCCTTGCTCGATGCTTACACATTTAGACAAGCATTCAATAATTTTACCAATTCTAATGGTTTTGAAGGTAAAAAGATTGCCATCGTTGGTGATATTTTGCATTCGAGAGTCGCTCGTAGCAATATCAAGATTTGGACAACCTTAGGCGCAGAGGTAGCACTCTGTGGACCACGTATGTTATTACCAGATGAGCTAGAGCAAGAAAACGTCACATTAACTAATTCTGTTAACGAAGCTGTTGAAGGCGCACATGTAGTCATGGCGCTACGAATGCAACAAGAACGTATGACAGGTGGGTTATTACCTTCTTTGCAGGAATACAGTGAGCGCTATCAAGTAAACGATGAAGTCATAAAACTTGCACATGATGACTGCATCATCATGCACCCTGGTCCTATGAACCGTGAAGTTGAAATCAGCAGCGAGCTAGCTGATGGCGAAAGAAGTGTCATTGAAAAACAGGTTGCGAATGGTGTACCTGTAAGGATGGCTGTTTTTTATAGTTTATTAGTGGGTAAAGGCTAAATCCCCCTAGCCCCCTTTGAGAAAGTGGGGAATAAAGACTAAACATAAGTCTCCCTTTTTTAAAGGAAGATTTAGAGGGATTCGGTTTTAAAGGCAAAATCCTCCCTAGCCCCCCTTAATAAGAGGGGGGAATAACAGATACTGGAGAAAAGTATGCGTATTTGTATCAAAAACGGTATTTTGGTTGATAACGGTCAAGAAGAAAAAGCAGATTTATACCTGAAAGATGGCGTAGTAGAAGGACGTGATTTAGGTGGTGACGTTGATGAAACTTTTGATGCTGAAGGAAATATTGTTACACCTGCATTGATTGATTTACATGCTCACCTTCGTGAACCTGGACAAGAAGCTAAAGAAGATTTACAAAGTGGTTTGAGTGCAGCAGCAACAGGTGGCTATGGAACGGTTATCTCTATGGCAAACACTAGTCCACCAGTAGATGACCCTGACGTGGTCGCCTCACTCATTGCGAAAGCTGAGGCTATTGGTCAGGCGCGCTTACGTCCTGCTGCCACGCTCAGCAAAGCTTTAAAAGGTGAAGAGTTAACAGATTTTGCTGCGCTTAAAGATGCAGGTGCAGTCATGATTACTGATGATGGTATTCCTGTGGTCGATAGTCACCTTATGCGCCGTGCTTGTGAGTATGCTGCGGAGCTAGGCTTAGTTATACAAACGCATTCCGAAGAACCAACACTGCGAAAAAGTGGTGTTATGAATGAAGGCGTTGTATCGCAGAGATTAGGTCTGCCAGGTAATCCTGTTGAGGCTGAGTCAATCATGATTTTTAGAGATTGTGAACTAGCACTGATGACTGGGGCTCGAGTCCACATTGCACACATCACAACAGAGCGTGGCATGAAAGTAGTTGAGTGGTTTAAAGAACAAGGCGCACCTGTTACCGCAGAAGTTACACCAAATCATCTAACACTTACTGATGAGGTACTCAGCAACTTTGACCCCATCTGCAAAGTAGCACCACCTTTACGTACAGAATCAGATAGACTCTATCTTCGTAATGCAGTAAAACGTGGTGTTGTTGACAACATCGGTACTGACCATGCGCCACACACAAGAGCAGAAAAAGACCAAGACATGCTCAATGCACCGTTTGGCATTGCCAACATAGAAGTATCTTTTCCGCTTTGCTACACAAGCTTAGTTGATAATGGCGAAATGAGCCTAAATGACCTACTAGCCTTGTACCAATCAAAAGCTGCTGATGTGATGGGCTGGCAAGCACCAAGCTTAGCAACTGGACAAGCTGCTGATGTTGTTGTGATTGATGTCAACAATGAAAAGCCAGTAGATGCTTCACAATTTAAGAGCAAAGCAAAGTTCAGCCCTTGGGAAGGTTTAGCACTAAAAGGTTGGCCCATCGCAACATTTGTACGAGGCAAAAGAGCTTTTTAAATTGTGTGTGGATGTTTGAAAAAATGAAAAAAGAAAGTGGTTGATTGATCCGACTCATCAACCATCTTTCTTTGAGTCCGGTGTAGCATAGATAATATATCTTACGATTTCTTTCCAAATTCTTAATTTAGGTGAAGGAATCTTAATAGTTCGGACTAAGTCCAAAGATGCTTTTTGATTTCTTGCTAACTATTAGCATATATCTACCTGTCTGCCGTACATTCCTTATAAATTCTAAAAACCAACTTCATCTAAAAATCACTCAAAACATTAAGTTTTCATTTGTTGTTTTGTAAATTCCACAAACTGCCTCAAAAGCTGTGAACACAGCTCGAGCTCTGGGTGCAACATACTAAAAGGTCTCTTAAAGCCCTCAGCCTCGACAGGTAAAGCAACAAGCAAACCAGAATCACATTCACGCTGTACAGCTAGCTTTGAAAGAAATGCAGCACCGTATCCCTGAAGCACAGCTTCTTTTACTGTA
>CALDTA010000139.1:0-2729 GCA_937924455.1 uncultured Deinococcales bacterium | reverse complement strand
GAGATTGCTTGGTGCATTTCCAGTGACTTCTACACGCTGAAAGTTACTACTTTGTGGAATAACTGTACTGACTGGTTGACCATTTGCAAAAAGACTAATTGAGGCAAAACCACCTGTATTTCTTGCATAGCAACTATAGGTGTATGATCTACCTTGTAATGTTGACAGGTCACTGCTACTAAGGCTCTGGTCAACACACGCACCACCAGTCAAAGTCATGCCACGTCCACTACGTCCTGCAACGCTATCATGTGAACCTGAGCAACCTTTTGACCAGTTGTTTGGTTTATTACTTCCATTTACAGATTCAAAAGAACCATTATCAATTAAACCAGTATCTGATGGTGGTGGAGATGGTGGAGGTGGTGGAGGTGCATCACCTGTTGTCAAGCTACAATCATCCACACTTAAGTTACCTTCACTATAGAGACTTACAAAGCCATTACTAATACTTCCAGCATTGCCTGTAATTTCTACACGCTGATAACTTCCACTAACTGGTATCACCTTACTAGTAGGCTGACCATTTAGAAAAATGCTCATAGAAGCGTAACCACCGCTATTTTTAACATAACAACTATAGCTGTAACTATTGCCTTGTAAGGCACTAATGTCACTACTACTTAAACCTTGGTCAACACATGCACCACCTGAAACCTGCATACCACGACCACTGCGTCCTGAAATACTAGAGTTTGAACCGCCACACCCAAGGGACCAACTAGTTGGCTTGTTGTTACTTACGGATTCAAAAGAACCGTTTTCTAATAGATTATCTCCACTTGGTGCAGGTGGTAGTGGAGGTGGAGAATCACCTTCAACTGCCAAACTACAACTATCCACAACAACAAAGTTATCGCTATATATCCACATACTTAAGAAGCTAGTGTTAGCAGGTGCTACTGCTCTAGTTTCATAACGCTGATAACTACTGCTTGTAGCAACAACTGTTGGCGCAGCCAACAGACTACTAAAGTTACTATCCTCAAAAGACATACCCATGCCAGTCCAGCCGTTACCTGAGTTAATTTTTATATAGCAACTCAGTACTAACTCTTGTCCAGTACTAGCTTGCGCTGAACGAAAAAAACAGTTGCCAGCATTTACCTGTAAAGCATTGTTACCCTGATGCGAATCATTGGCAATCGTAATTGCATCCGCTGCACAACCTGTCCAGCCTGTCAATCCACTTTCAAAACCCGAATTACTATATAAGTTTGGACCAAGAGCCAAAGGTTCAAGTCCTGAGTCCTCTCTCGTAGCCATAACAGCTTGAACATCGTTTTCGCCTGTTCTAGCTGTAGCCTCTCTGATGCCACTATCTCGCACCAGTTCCTCAAATGTATTTGTTGAAATATCAGTTGTTTCGCTACATGCTGCCAAAAACAGCACCGCTAGCAAAGCACCATACGACAAAGCTCTAAACATCTATTACTCCTCCCAAAAAGTTTGATGTAAAAACCTCTTCTTTGTTTGAATCAAAAGATAATTTAGATTGTCTAACAACTAAATTTTCGCTTCAGTTAGCTCGTATCTAATTTTGATTCTTCATTATGGTAGTGGCTTTTGCGAAGCTAATTCTTCACAGGATTGCAACATTTTGTGAAGAATTACGGTGTTGTTAAGATTGTTTAAAAAGCACACTCATAAAACACAATCACATCAAAATATCGCATCGCTTAATTTAAGAATTAGTTTGCTGAGGTATACATCTTAGGGGTTTATTTAGAGTTCAGCTATTACCTCGGCTGTATTAGGGTTTTAGTTAAATCGTATAAAATCGGGATAGAATAATAGCTCAAAGGCTACTTTCTAATTCAGGTTATAAGTTTACAGTTACTTTACACAGCCCACTTAAACTTTAAATAATGATGATATCTAACTTTAGCAAGCTAACATTCACTCTGTTTGTACTGACATTATTAATTTTTACCCATGCACTCGCTCAAACAGAAGAAGCTACCACTCAAATACAAGACCTACATGCCCAAGAACCACAAGTACAAGATACTCAAACAACAGATTTTGAAAACATCTTAGAAGCCTATCTAGAACCAATCGTTGTATTTGAATTACATCCTGAAGATTCTATCGCTAGGTCATGGAATGAAGTTCTGCTAACAGCTATTCGTAACGACTTTGCACGACCAACGGTTCATGCAAGAAATCTTTTCCATAGTTCAATGCTCATGTATGACCTATGGGCATTGCAAGATGCTACGGCACAGCTTGACAAAAACTAGACATTAGGCTTATGCTGTTTATACCCCACCCCGTAGGGGGTAGGGTCACCCAAGAAGCTGTTATTCATTCAGGTATTTGAAAAGGAAAAGCATGGCACAGCAAAGTGCAACAAAACAAGATTGTCTAGTTTTAGATAATGATATACGCCAAGACGCTATTCTTGGACTTAAAATCTCAGGCTTAAGAGTTCAAAAGGTCATCTTGAAGGTATTTTGCGAATGCTCGATAACGAAGACGTGTACTGCGTTGATGTACTTAAACAACTTAAAGCTGTGCAAGGCGCACTCAGTAAAGTTTCCCAAGCTGTTTTAAAGTCACATATTCACGACCATGTTGCTACGGCGTCACAACGAGGCGATACTGAAGATATTGTCAATGAGTTGATGGATGCACTGAAATACCACAACTAAAGAAAGCTAAGGAGGGAATTATGTCAACTGATACTCAACTGAAAAATTTGAATTTAGGTGTACAAGGCATGACCT
>CALDTA010000138.1:0-5449 GCA_937924455.1 uncultured Deinococcales bacterium | reverse complement strand
GATATGAGCCGTGATGAACTAAGCGAACGCATCTTGGAAATGCAAGATATTTTAAAAGAATCTCTTTTGGTGCGTGAAGCCATGCAAAAACTGCTCAATAGACTATTAACTGTTAAAGAACCTGAAGTTGGACACTATGCATCTGCCAATCCTGCGGAACTCTCACACGAAGAACGTGAGATTCGAGAAGCTTGGGCGAAGGCTCGCCATGCTGTGGCTAACCCTGCTGGACTAGTAGAAAGACAAGACTAGTAGTAAAGACAAGACTAGTAGAAAGACAAGACTAAGGGTGTGCTCTTGTGTTAAAGATAGTCAACGATTCAATTTAAGAGAAGTAAGTACCAAGTCAAAATTATGTTTAACTATTTTTAAGCCTAAACTTGCTGGATACAACGTTCTGTAGAGGTTTAGTATCTATATAAGGTGATATAATTTAATTTTGTCTACGTACTTAGCTTACTAAAAGCACACCATGCGATTTTTGAGCCATGCGATTTTTGAGCCATGCTCAAAAATACGCTGTAGCGAACTAATTACCATCAAAATCTTGGAGAAATACAGAAAGAAACAGAAAGAACATGTCTCGCACTGCACATATCATACGTAATACCAAAGAAACACAAATAGACATCAAGCTAGATTTAGATGCACCTTTCGGAGGTAACATCGTTACAGGTCATGGTTTTTTAGACCATATGCTAGACCAAGTTGTGCGCCACGGTCGCTTTAAATTAGATATTGCTGCAACTGGTGATTTGCACATAGATGTGCATCATTTAGCAGAAGATACAGGGATTACTTTAGGGCAAGCCTTTGCTGAAGCACTTGGTGACCGAAAAGGCATCGAGCGATACGCTAGCGCATGGGTTCCTATGGATGAAACCTTGGCGCATGTCGTTTTAGACTTTTCTGGTCGTGCCTTTATCAGCTTTGACCCTTCAGGTTACGAAGGTGATGCTAATGGCTTTAATATGCACCACTTGCGGGAATTCTTGCGAGGTTTTGTAAATCATGCAGGCGTAACGATGCATGTGCGTGTACTCTCAGGCGTAGAAGTTCACCATGTAGCTGAGGCAATTGTTAAAGCTTTTGCCAGAGCCCTCAAAGAAGCTTGCGCCATAACCTCTGACAGCCTACCTTCTACAAAAGGCTTGTTATAAAAAGGCTTTTGTAAAGGTTTGTGTAAGGAATTCTTCAGCTTTAGTTAACTTAACTAGAAAATTTCAAGTTTTCTTAAAGGCTTTCGTGCTATGCTCTCTCCAACATGGATACTAACGTAAAGCGCCCACGCGTTCTTTTAACTACAGCCTCCAACGACCGAGACATCGGTCTTCGCCGAATCGACAGTGTCGGTGGACAAAACTATGCCGAAGCAATTGTGCAAGCTGGTGGCTTGCCTTACTTCGTTGGAAATCTTGACCCAAACCTAGCTGAAGATTACATCGCTGAAACAAGAGGACTCTTGCTTACAGGTGGTGCTGACTTTGACCCTGAAAGCTATGGGCAAGACCCAGATGCAGATTTAGGGCGTGTCGACTACGAGCGAGATGCCTTTGAACTTGCGCTTTATAAAGCAGCTAAAGCAAAAGGTATACCCGTTCTTGGTATATGTCGTGGCATTCAGGCGATTAATATTGCTGAAGGTGGCACACTTCACCAGCACGTACCAGCAGCAGGCGCAACTGTGCAGCATGAACAGCAAAACAAGAATGGTACGCCATCGCACAAGGTTGTGCTCGAGCCCAACTGTTTCCTCGCCAGAGCCTATGGAAACTTCCAAATCAAAACAAATTCTTATCATCACCAAGCTATCGACACACTCGGTGAAAACTTGAAAATCGTAGGTCGTTCTAGTGACGGTACTGTTGAAGCAGTCGAAGGTACGCAACAACCTTTCGTATTGGGCGTACAGTGGCATCCTGAAATGAGCTTTGCAAAACACCCTGAACACCTTGCACCTTTCAAACTCTTTATGTCAGCAGTCAAAGAAGAATTGGTCGTTTCTTCGCTCTAATTAAGCTATGCGCCCAACAGAACTTTTTGATTGTGTTGTCATTGTAGGCGTAGGTCTAATCGGCGGTTCGATTGGTCTTGGCATTCGCCAACGTTTTTTAGCCAATCATGTCATAGGGCTTGACCAAAACCCAAAATCTTTAGAAGCAGCTCTTGGCATGGGCGTTATTGATGAAGCCAAGTTCAATGCTGGCAAATGGCTTGAAAAAGCAGATTTAGTCATATTGGCTTCGCCCGCTGCAACTATTGTTAGCTCTGCTGAAAGCCTCCAACCATTTCTAAAACCTGATGCTATAGTCACAGATGTTGGCAGTGCAAAAGCAGCTATCGTAAACAGCTTGCAAGAAAGCGGTCTGCGCTTTGTTGGCTCACACCCTATGGCAGGTAGCGAAAAAGGTGGCGTGCAAAATGCCTCGGCTGCACTGCTCGAAAATGCCATGTGGGTCATCACTCCAAATGAACAAACGGATAACGAAGCACTAGAAAAAATCCGAGACTTTGTTACAAAACTTGGCGCACATATTGTAGAAATTGACCCAGAAAAGCATGACCGACTTGTCGCCTTTGTCAGTCACTTGCCCTATATATCAGCAGTAACGCTTACACAACTTATCGCTCAAGATGCTGACTATGAAGAAATGGCACTGCTTGCTGCGGGTGGCTTTAGAGACGTAAGCCGAGTTGCCTCAGGCAGCCCTCGCATGAGCAGAGATATGGTCGTTGAAAATAAAGTACAGCTCAAAGCTGCCATTGCTGAATTTCGTGAACAACTTGCTGCTGTTGAAGCACTTTTGGATGAACCTTCACAACTGCTTGAATTTGCTGAAAAAGCAAAATATACCCGTGACAGCATACCCATCGTCAAGCGAAACCTATTTTCTTCAACTTTTGAGCTCAATGTAGCTGTGCCAGACAAACCTGGTCAACTTGCATTGATAACAAAAGCACTAGGCGATGCGGAAATCAACATTCGTGACATTGAAGTTTTAGATATTCGTGAAGCTGGGGGAGCGCTTCGCTTGAACTTTAACCATGAAGAAGGTGTTAGTCAGGCTACTAAGATTTTAAATAATTTGGGCTTTGAAACACGTCGTACAGGCTAAAGTTGATTTAATACCAATTATCAATGAGCAATACGATGATTTAAACACTATTCTTGGTGACAAAGGCTATCAAGGCTGTGGTAAGATTGCAGCTCACAATCTTATCTTATTCTTGTTCTCTTAAATACTTCTCTTGTACTAGCATTCGAGGTATACACTAAAATCACAACCTTGACAATCAAGGTTAAATCTGCGACACTTCTTTTTAATTCCGACTGATATACTCGGAATTAAACTTATTAGGGGTTTCCAGATGCTAGCTATCACTCAAATTTTTAAACAAACTATTTTTATACCTTTATTTTTAATGCTTTTTGCTTTTACATTTGCTCAAGAAGTGAATGTCTATACATCACGTCATTATGAAGTAGATGCACAGCTCTACAAGCAGTTTACAGAAGAAACAGGCATCAAAGTAAATATCATTGAAGCAAAGGACAGTGCGCTGCTCGAGCGCATCTTAGCAGAAGGCAGACGTAGTCCTGCGGATATCCTCATCACTGCTGATGCAGGCAGACTGTGGCAAGCAAATTCAGCAGGTGCTTTTCAATCTATAAGCGATATTGAAGCACTAGAAAACGTTGATGAGAATTTGCAACACCCAGAAGGCTACTGGACAGGCATAACCAAACGTGCCCGAGTTATCTTCTATAAAAAAGACACAGTAGACCCAAGCGAATTATCAACCTATGAAGCACTGACCGATGACGTTTGGGAAGGACGTGTGTGTATTCGTTCTTCCAGTAATATCTATAATCAATCGCTGTTAGCGTCAATGATTGCCAATAGCGATGTCGAAACTGCAGAGACTTGGGCTGAGGGAATGGTTAGAAATTTTGCTCGAGCCCCACAAGGTGGAGACACAGATCAAATTAAGGCAGTAGCCGCAGGTGAGTGCGATGTTGCTGTTGGCAACAGCTATTACTATGGTCGCTTAGCAAATTCTGAACGTGCAGCAGACCAAGACGTTATTGAGCAAGTGGGCATCTTCTTTCCTAATCAAGAAGACAGAGGCACACACATCAACATCAGTGGACTTGGTTTACTGAAAAGCGCACCTAATCCAGATAATGCTAAAACATTAATCACCTTCCTAGTGAGTCCTGAAGTACAAGCCAAGTTTGCATCTGCTAACAATGAATTTCCAGTTGTTGAAGGTGTTGAAGCAAATGACGTTCTGGCAAGCTGGGGTGACTTTGCAACCGATGCTATAAACGTTTCCTTGTATGGCGAGTTGAATCAATCAGCAGTTCGTATCTTTGATCGTGTTGGTTGGCCATAAGCGACTTTCACTAAAAACTCTACTTGAACCACAAGCCTTTATCCCCGTTCATTAGTAAACCCCTGTAATCAAATACAGGGGTTCTTTATTTGCTTTGGAAATATACTAATAATTTCTATACAAAAAAGTCAGGGACTAACTCATTAATTTCAAGACTCTGATCTACCTGATACTTCCGTAAATCAGTAACACCAGCCTCTTTCATAACCTCATCATCTATAAAGAAGTTTCCTGTGCATTCTTTACTATCACGAATCAATATTTCATAAGCAGCATCTGCCATAATTTCTGGCGTGCGGCTCTTTTCAGCCATCATCTCGCCACCAAGAAGATTACGAACAGCAGCAGTAGCAATTGCCGTACGAGGCCACAAGGCGTTAAAAGCAATACCATCAGACTTAAACTCACCCGCCATGCCAAGCACACACATGCTCATGCCAAACTTAGCCATGGTGTAGGCCACGTGGTTTTGAAACCAACGTGTTTCCATATTCAGTGGGGGTGACAAATTTAAAACATGTGGGTTATCGGCTTTTTTCAGATAAGGAATTGCTAGTTTAGACGTTAGAAATGTACCTCGTGTATTGATAGAGTGCATGAGGTCATAACGCTTCATATCTACTGCTTCAGTACCTGAAAGATTGATGGCACTAGCATTATTGATAACAATATCTATACCACCAAATTCAGCAACTGTTTTATCCATCGCTTCCTGAATCATTTCTTCAGAGCGAATGTCAACCACACAAGCTAAGGACTGCCCACCTGCTTCTTTCATTTCATCCGCAGCAGTATAAATCGTACCTTCTAGTTTTGGATGTGGTTCAGTTGTCTTTGCAGCAACAACAATATTTGCACCATCTTGGGCTGCACGCAGACCAATCGCTTTACCTATGCCACGACTCGCACCTGTTATAAATAATGTTTTACCTTTTAAACTCATAGCAAGCTCCTTATATTAGCTAAATTTAGAAAAATCAGGTTCACGACGTTCCATAAAGGCTTGCATCACTTCCATAGCCTCTGGTGATTGCAGACGCTCTCCAAAGAG
>CALDTA010000137.1:0-4329 GCA_937924455.1 uncultured Deinococcales bacterium | reverse complement strand
TGGTGGTTGGATGGGCTATGCGAGTCAACGTCCACCTGGTGTCATTACTTTCTATCGTGGCTTAGCTAGATTCCAAACTATTTTTTCTGGTTGGAACCTCGCTTTTGATAGGCAGTCGTAGATGTGTTAACACGGTAGCTTGATAAAGGGGACTTTCACAAGTAACCAGCTTGAATCGTCAGCCTAAAATCAAAAATACAGTCTCCCAAGCATTTCAGCAATACACGCAGGCTTTTCTTGCCCCTCTATCTCAATTGTAATAGTTGAAGTCAGTTGTAAACCATTACCTGCTACTTCATCCACACTGAGCAAGGTAGTACGGCTTCGAATTTTTGAACCCTCAAGTACAGGTGCAGGAAAACGCACCTTATTCATGCCGTAGTTAACACCCAACTTCATGTCTGGGAAACGTGGATTTTCAATATCTACACTCCCTGTCAAGTAAGGGATAAGAGACAAGCTCAAAAAGCCATGTGCAACCGTGTTGCCAAAAGGTGAGTGTGCCATAGCTTTCTGCTTATCAGTATGAATCCACTGAAAATCCAAAGTTGCCTCAGCAAATTTATCAATCATGCTTTGGTCAACAACAATCCAATCACTGATATGTGTTTCTTGCCCAACTTCTGCTTCTAAAGTCTTTAATGCTTCGCCTAAAGCCATATTATAATTCTTGATTAGCTAATATGTCATCAATTTGCTTAAGGTGCGCTTCTTCCAAAACAACATCAGCAGCACCTAAGTTATCCTCTAGTTGACTTACCTTTGTTGCGCCAGTAATAACACTGCTAACGCCATCTTGAGCTAACAACCACGCAAGTGCAAGCTGTGCTCTCGTAATACCTAAATCATCAGCAACCACCTTGAGTGCTTTTACTTTTGCAGCATTATCATCATTTATAAAGCTATCAGCAAAACGCTCATTCTCAGCAAAGCGACTACCTTCAGGTATGCCGCCATCATATTTGCCTGTGAGCATCCCCATAGCTAGTGGACTCCAAAGCACTAAGCCAATACCTTTAGACTTGGTAACAGGTAAGATTTCACTTTCTACCCGCTCACGGTAAAGCATCGAATACTGCGGTTGTTCGGTAATTGGTGCAACCAGACCATTTGCCTTAGCAAAAGTATGCGCTTCAGCAATTTGTGTTGCTGACCACTCGCTAGTTCCCCAGTAAAGCGCACGTCCACTTCGGACAACATCGCTAAATGCTTCAACGATTTCTTCCATTGGAGTTTCGGTATCATAGCGATGAGCAAAGTAGATATCAAAATAATCTGTTTGCATACGCTCCAAAGACATATCGACAGATTCATGAACATGTTTTCGACTAAGACCTCTATCATTGATGTTATCGCTCTGAGGCCAGTAGACTTTGCTTGATAGTACTAAGTGGTGACGTGGATAAGGTTTGAGCAGTTCACCCATCACTCTTTCTGCTTCACCCTTTGCATAGGCGTCTGCATTGTCAAAGAAGTTAATGCCACCTTCAACAGCCTTTTCAACAATGTCACTGATGAGCTTTTTATCTTGAACACTTCCACCATAGGTAGTCCATGCACCTAAGCTCACTGTACTTACTTTTAATCCTGAGTTTCCTACGCTTCGATATTGCATTTTGATTCCTCTTTCAGTTGCTATAACTAGATAAACAAGTATATATCATACAAATTCTACTTCATTCATTAATTCATAAACTGTTCTGATTTAGTTGAGCACCTGACGCTTCTAGCTGGTTACTTAATTAACGATATTGTTGTCGGACTAGGTATATCAGACTAGGTATATCGGACTAGGCATAATCGCTTTTAAAACCAAAGGTATAATCTCTCTTAAAACCAAAACATCTCATAAACGATGACGAACGTCCAAGCAACTGCTCATATTGCCTTGTTAAACTTTTGGAGTAGACTTTTGTTGGTATAAAACCAGTTGGTATAAACCATATTTTCTTTCTCTAGTCTTCTTAGATGGATTTTGGAGAAAGAAGTAGTAGAGAGACCGTTCTGCTTCGGTCTCATATCAGCTTTACTAAAACAAAAATATTAGTTTTTTTCAATCAAAAAAACAATTCAGCTCTATCTTACCTGTAAGATAATCATCTAAAGATTCTACGCATTGTAGTGCTCAAATAGAGTATCATGGGTTCTGTTTGCTAAACTAATACAGCGACAATTGATACTAAAAGGATATGTTTTAGACGCTAAACTCTAAAAAACTTATAGGTACAGAATAGTATAGCTAATGTATAGCTAATTCAGAGTATTCACCCTTAGAGTTTCACTTGTTAAAGCACTAATACCGAAGTGAATCATAAATGTCATAATCACAAACATATCGAAGCGTTGTAACTTGTGTGCCCTTCGGTTCTGATGACAACTTTTTCTGCTAATGGATTATGACTTTCTTCTTTCAGTTTAGTATAAGTTGAAATAGAATTTGAGTTTATGGATATTTTCAAAAAACACCACACTAAAGCTTTATGCTTTGTCATTCTTTTAATAGCTACTTGTACCACCAATAGTCTTGCTAATCCTTCAGCCTATCCTGAAAATGGCTTGGCTTTTTCAGTTGGTTACGATCACGTAAGTAATTCTTTTGAAGGAGCTATTTCGGGAGAATGGTTGTTACCTGTTTCTATTCTTGATATGTCAGTCGGGCTCGAGCTCGCCAAAGATAGTTGGGATACACCATTTGAACTTGGCGTGACCTTCAATACCCTTGTCTTGCCTGCTTGGGGCAATGACCCACCACTTGCGGTAGGCTTTGCAACAGACATTCATTACGAACACAACAATGATATCCGCATGGTATTTGGTCCGCTCATCGGCACTGATTTACTCTTTAATCCTGATATTCAATACCCGATTACCCTTTCTGCTTTTTGGGGTGTAGGCGTTGAAAATCCACATATTGATCCCACTAATATCATCATGGCTTGGTCAGCCTATGTCCGTTACTACTTTGATGATATTGATTTAGCTGTAGAGCTAACAACAGATTCAGAACGTCTTATTGGTCTAGGTCTAAGATACGTCTTCTACTGACAGATACTTGATGGCTTGTCGATACCTTATATCTGAATATCTCATGCCTTATATCTGGTGCCTTATATCTAGTGCCTTGTCATTTGACTAACAGTTATTTTACTAAAAGCGAATAAAGTAATCCTATGTCGTCGAAAACAGCACATAAAGGAGCTTACAGGAGCGCATACTGGTTAGCGCTGCCTGCGCTAGTACTTCTTACGCTGTTTGTATTTATTCCACTAGTAAGTGTATTTCGCTTTGCGCTTCTGGACTGGTCACCGACAGGCTCGAGCTATATCGGTTTAGCAAACTTCCGCCGACTTTTTTCTGATCCACAACTTTTAAGTTCTTTAAGAATCACGCTCTTTTTTGCCTTACTAACCTTGCCCAGCTTCCTGTGGCTATCACGAAGCATCGCCATGGCAATTGAAAATACGCCTTTAGAACGTTTTATCAAAGTATTACTCTTTATGCCTAGTCTGATTACCATTGCTGGGTCATCCATTGCTTGGTATTTGCTTTATCAACCAGACTTTGGTTTTATTTATGAACTCACAGGGTTTGCCTTGCCATGGAGCAGCACGCCTTGGGCTGCACTAGTTTACGTGGTGCTATTTACGCTTTGGCAAAGCGTTGGCTATGGTGTCTTGGTAGTCTCTGCTGCGCTCAAAGGTATTCCAGAAAGTGCCAAAGAAGCTGCTCGGATTGATGGCGCTACTGAAAACCAAATTCGTCACTTTATTGTGAGTCCATTGCTTAGACCTACACTTACCTTTTTATCTATCATCGGTGGCATTTTGAGTATTCAGTCCTACACGGCTGTTTTCTTGCTCACAAAAGGTGGACCGTTTGGCAGTAGTAGTGTTATTGGCTACTACTTGTACGAAACGTCATTCAAGTTCTTTCAGCTTGGTTACGGCGCAGCCATGACGATACTATTGCTGGTTATTACGTTGATAGTTGCTGCATTGCAGGCTCGAGCCCTTAATACGGGCATGGGTTTGGGCATGGCAAGAGGACAAGATTTTTCATGATTGTGGGTGAATCCTTGTTTTGGAGGCAAAAAAACTTCGACTACTTAACAAAGTTAGGATATATGCCATACGGATGCACCCCATGATTGTCTTTTACCGCATCATCACGGCTATTTTCTCGTTTTTCGTAGCTTTACCTATCCTCTGGCTTTGCTACGCAGCCTTTATGCCCCCAGAAGCCCTTCTTTACTTAGACATGACCAGTTTTGGCTTTAGCCTAAATAACTTTGCTGAAGCACATCAATCAGGTATATGGAAAGCACTCAGG
>CALDTA010000136.1:0-4169 GCA_937924455.1 uncultured Deinococcales bacterium | reverse complement strand
GTGGCAAAACTACACTGTGTCGTTTTTTAGCTTTAAAAGCTGCAAGTTTTCAATCTACTATTGAAAACGAAACTTTAGCATTTTTCATTCCGCTTAAACGCTTAAATTACACACAAGAAATAGATAGTAATAACGATGTCGTGACGCTTGAAACTATCCTCAAACTAATATTGCCACCTCATTTACCTGTAGGTACTGAGGTTGAAGCTTATGTAAATGAAAAGCTAGCTGTCGGAAATTGTTTATTCCTTTTTGATGGTCTTGATGACATAGATGACCCCAATGTTCGAAATCACTGGTTAGCAGGTATCGCAAATTTTACTGAATTGTATGCACACAACTACATCATCATTACAGATACGCACACTCATTCTCAAACTGAACATGAAATTTACAAAGACATTGCCACTTATACTTTAGCGCCAATGACCGTTAGTGCTATTGAAAGCTATCTACATAAACATTGTGATTTTATCAATAGTAATATCGATTTAGATAAACCCCTAGACAGCACTGTACTATTAAAGCAGATAAAGGCAAATCCAAACTTACTTACTCTATGCCAAAATCCAATGATGCTCTGTATGAATAGTGCCCTGTTTACAGACCAAGTTGCTTTAGAAGCTGAACAAGCTACTTTATTTGAAAACTATATAAAGCAATCTACTTTGTGGTACTGCCCGCCCAACTGTACACCACCACAATGGGAAGGTGTGCTCGAGCGCACTGCCTATACCATGCATAAAAATGCCTCAACTTACATCCGTCATAATTGGTGTAAAAAAATCATGATGTCAGAATTCGACAGCCTAAACCACGTCCTCAGCCCAGATGAGCTTGATGCAATTTTAGAGACTTGTAGTAACTCAAAAGGTATCTTTAATTCAGTCAATACAACCGACATCTTTGAATATAGTCATCAAAGCTTTCAAGATTTTTTAACTGCTAAACAACTTCACCAAAAGGGTTATGAAGGTTTATCACAACTTAAAAGTGGCTACCTGAGTGTACAGACAAAGCATGTGCTTAGCTTTTATGTAATGCTTGCAAAAGAAAGTACAATCAAAGCCGATGAAATCATTCATTGGCTACTCAGCTTAAAAGATACTTCAGCATTGTTATTTGCTAGTAGCTTGGCACTGCAAAGCAAAACGATATCTGGCATTGCTGCTGAAAGAATTTTTGACCAACTTGAAAACCTCAGAGCTGATGATTTAAACAACTATGGTCAACAGCTTATCGATAGAGAAACTACAAAGCTAGCAAAAAAATATACTCTAGGTCAGGAACTTGTACTAACCCAGAGCTAAAGACTCAACGTTTTTCCAAAGTGTATCTATAGCTTCAATATCGAGAAAAAAGTGCTGCTTCAAAACTTCGCTGTATTCTTCTTTAGAATCAATGATTTTATCTTTATGTCCTTCAGGCATAATTGTTCGAAAGCTTCTTCCCTTCAGACTCAGAATATTCCCCTCAGAGAAAATATATGTGACTGTTGTTTTGACAAAATGCGATTCAGGAGAAGTCTGCAACATCGTACAGTTATCTGCGAAATCAGCTAGCTCAAAAGGTTGCTCATCAAAGTAAAAGTGCCCCCCTAAGCCTTTATGGTTTTCAAAAAACCAAAACTTGCCTATATTATGCAATGCATAGTTAAACCCATTTTGGTTATAGTCACCTGTTTTTAACGCTAAGGGATGAATACAAGCAGGTCCAAAACCAACATCTGTTAGGGACTGCTCACCATCGACCTCGACAATCAATACAACATGTGTTCGGCTTTCAGGAGTGATAGCCTTAGCAAAGTTAGCTAATGTTTTTGGTTTTGTTTCTTCAGGAACAACAACTGCTCCACGTAGTTCGAGCTTAAAGCCTAGTTCAGTGAGTAGCCATGCTAGTAAACCGTTAAGTTCAAAACACCAGCCGCCTCGGTTTTGCAGGATGATTTTGTTGTAGCTGTTGGAGAGCTCGAGCCCCACAACAACCCCCAAATGAATATCCAGATTTTCGTAAGCAATCGTCCTCAAATGCGCTTCTTGCAAGGCAAAAAGCGTTTCTTTAGAAACATCTCTCCGACCTGTATATTGCAATCTTGTCAAGTATTCATCAACATTCATTTCATCCGCCAGCCTAGCACAGCGTCTATGATGAAGCTATAAGCGTATAGTTGCGTGTTACAGTAAAAGTTATAGACTGTAATGCTCACAAATGGAGACACACACTATGAAACTTTCTGACAATGCCAATAAAACGCAAGCACTTATAAACAAATCGGTCAAGCTAGCCATGGAACTAGAAAAACGCAACCCTGAACGTGCTGTTGAGCTTTATGCAGAACTTGCTAAGGCACAAGCCTTGATGGTTGTAGCGGAAGCTATATCTGAAAATAGCGAGCAGCTTAAGAATATTTCTATCTCTGTTGATACCAACTTTTCACCTTTGCAAATTAACAAAAGCAAAAGACAACAAACGTAGTGCTTAAAAAAAGCCTTTAGCTAGCATTGGTCTGTGTCCTTCAATCAAAAAAACACTCGTCAATCGCTCATATCTAACGCTATGCTATAACTGTGACACTAACCGAACGATTTCTACAAGGTGACGAACGTGCTTTATCCAGAGCGATTAGTTTAATAGAAGCTGGTAGCAAAGATGGAGAACGCCTTCTAAAAAAACTACGTCAGCAAGAAAGTAAGGCTCGAGTTATCGGGGTGACAGGTTCACCAGGTAGCGGTAAGAGTAGTCTTACTGATGCGCTGATTGGGGTGGCTCGAGCCCAGAACCGCAAAATCGCAGTCCTTGCTATTGACCCAAGTAGCCCCTTCTCTGGAGGGGCAATCTTAGGTGATCGCATTCGCATGATGCGCTGGCACCAAGACGAAGGTGTATACATCCGCTCAATGGCAACCAGAGGTCACCTAGGTGGCTTGGCAGCAGCAAGCTTGCAAGCTATTTCCCTTCTAGAAGCTTACGGCTTCGATGACATCTTTGTAGAAACGGTAGGTGTTGGTCAATCAGAAATAGACATTGTTCAAGTTGCAGATAGCACCCTTTTAGTAATGTCACCTGGACAAGGTGATGGTGTGCAAGCTTTTAAAGCTGGCATCATGGAAATTGCTGACGTTTTCGTCATAAATAAATCGGACAACCCGAGTGCCCACAGGCTTAAGCGAGAAGTCAAAGCAGCAATGGAACTCAGTCACCCTGAAGAGGGTGATTGGTGGCCACCGATTGTGTCTACCATTGCCACTAAGCGAGAAGGTCTAGAAGAGCTTTGGGATGCTATCGGCAAACACCATGACTATCTAAAAGAATCAGACAAGCTTATTGAACAACGTAAGCAACGCATCAGTTTTGAAATTTCTGCTAGTGTCAATAACCGTATTCGTCAACGCTTAGCAGTTGAAGAAGACAAGCTTATTGAAGCGATACTTTCAGGAGAAATGAGCAGCGCTGAAGCTGCAAATACCTTATTTGAAAAGTAGCCTTGTAGGATGGGCTATGCTCATCAACTATATTTTATCGCAAAATGTATTTTTCTAATTATTATATAGCTATAAGATGGACTCTGCCCATCGCTTTTTAATACCGTTTCCTTGAAATACTGACCCTACTATATGGGTTTGTTCTTACTCGCCTCCGCTCCACGATTAACTGACTTGGGTCAGTTAATCGTGGAACAGCTATAATACCCATCCAAAAAGATAAAGTCAGAAATCCATCATTCCTTTTACTAAAGAAGGATATTTTTGTTGAAGCTTATTCTGAGGGCACAGCCCATCCTACAAAGTTATATAGGGCGTAAGTCTTCCATAATTTGCCAACCTACACTCTCAGGTGTTGTATTGAGTTTTTCTTGAATAACATCTGCTAACCACGGTAATATGCCACCAACTTCTTCAATCTCTATATTTTCTTTATTAACTTTCACAACTGTAAATTGAAAAACGTGTTGAGTAGATGCAAGCGTCCCATTATCGAAAAATGTAAAAGGCGGTGTAATCTTATCCCAAAGTAGATGGATTTCACCATCTAACTCTCTAGGTAAATACTCCCCAAAATCAATATCTTCTTCTATCGGGTACCATAAGTAGCCTTGTAATAGTTTTAAGACATAGCCTTCATCCTTATTCAAGGCTTGTAAAACATCTTGTTCAGTTTGGTCAAGTTGT
>CALDTA010000135.1:0-2652 GCA_937924455.1 uncultured Deinococcales bacterium | reverse complement strand
TCAGGTGGTGTGTGGGCAACAAGCAGTTACCATGAAAGTGTAAATGCTTTTGGATTATCTGGAATTGGAGAACTGTATTTGCAAGCAGGGTACAATGCAGCGCAGCCAATTCCGATAAGTACAGAGGGTGAATTTAGTGTACTTGGTCATGTGGGATTACGACACAGCATCAATACATCTTGGCGTTATGGTGATGGGTTACATGCGATTGAGCGCATTAGTTTAGAACCAAAGTTACGTTCTTGGTACGATACCGACTTGCATATAGGTGCAGATATTGGTCTTTATTTTGATACAGTTGTGAACTACCTTGCGCCTTTGAGTGTAGGGGTACAAGTTGGCTATGCAGATGATTTTTGGTATAGCTGGGGAATTCGATTGCCTCAGTTTTAAAGCTAGTGACAAAATCGGCAATAAAAAGAGCCTCATCTGAATTTAGATGAGGCTGCTTATTTATGGGATGATTGAAAAATTTATACAGGTCTTGAAGTTGTTTTTGTATCCATATGCACTTCAACACCAAGTCCACGCAAGCGCTCGGTGATATTTTCATAACCACGCTCAATGTAGTGAACGCCTGTAATTTCTGACTGACCTTCAGCAGCAACAGCAGCTACGATAAGTGCGCCACCAGCACGGATATCTGCTGATTGCATTCTTGCACCTTGTAGCGATTTTTCTTTGCCACGGATAACGAGTGCATGGTCACGTAAGTCTAGGTGTGCGCCAGCTCTTGCTAATTCGTCAACGTGAGTAAAGCGTTCTGGATAAACTTTATCGACGATGACACTGGTACCATCAACGGTAGCGAGGAAAGCACCGAATGGGGCTTGTAGGTCTGTTGGGACACCAGGATACTCAACTGCAGTGATGTCTACAGGTGTTAGTTTGGCTCGAGCATCAACTCTTAAAGACTTACTGTGTGACTTGCCACTATTTAATTCAGATACTTCTACACCACATTCTGTTAGCTTGCCAATCACAGCACGCAAATGTTTTGGATCGACATCATGCATGATGATGTCACCACGAGTGGCAGCAGCAGCGAGCATAAAGGTACCTGCTTCAATTCGGTCAGGAATTGGACGATAACGAATGCCTTTAAGTTCTGGGACACCGTTAATTTCAATAAGTGATGTACCTGCGCCTGTGATGTTAGCACCCATGGCAATAAGCATATTTGCTAAATCAATAATTTCTGGCTCTAAAGCTGCATTTTCAATAGTGACATTGCTTTCACCACGTACACTTGCAAGCATGACATTTTGTGTACCTGTGACCGTTGGTGCATCAAAGACTACGTGACCTTCAATTTTTTCGTCACGTTTAGCGAAGAAATCTCCTGACTCTTCATACATACGAATGCCAAGCTGTTTAAAAGCTTTAATATGACGATCGACAGGACGTGGACCTAAAGCGCAGCCACCAGGCATAGAAATACGTGCTTCACCACAGCGACCAAGCAATGCACCCATAGCTACAAAGCTAGCACGAAGCTTACTTACTAGATGGTAAGGGGCAAAAGAATTGGTAATTTCTTTTGCGTGAACATGCAAGTCTTTACCCTGCCATTCAACCTCTGCACCACAGTATGCAAGAATCTCAGCTTGAATGCGTACATCACTAATTTGTGGTGCATCTTCAATGACAATTGGTTCTGCTGTTAAAAGTGCAGCAAGCATAATAGGTAGGGTAGAGTTTTTAGCAACTTGAACATTAACCTCGCCACTGAGAGGTTTACCACCATTAATGTAAAGGATTTTTTCTTGTATATCGTTGCTAGGCGCAGTTGTTGAAGCTGTAGTAGTCACATTGACAGTTTCAGCTGTTGTATTGGTTGCTTGTTTATGAATTGTCATTACTTCCATCCCATAGTTTTTGTTTTAAATGACGTTTTAGAAGCCAGTTCTTCTTCTTTACTTAGAATGAGTTTCCCAAGTTTATTGTGTCATCTTATGCACGTCATTGTGGACGTATGTAAGCTCTAGAAATCTTGAGTATATTCTCAGAATAAGAGCCATATCTTAAAATCGTTCTTACCGTATCACAGCTTACTGTTGCTATCCAGTAAGATATTCATCTTGCTATTAACACTAAGTTTACATATAAGACAGGGTTTACATATAAGACAGGTATTACTTCAAAAGTTATTTTGTGCATATTGTGTAAGTTACACAACTTACTTAATTAAGTATACGTAGTATGATGCCTAATGTCAAGGTGTTTACTATTGTCATTGAAGCGTGTAATATACTAAAATGATGTTGACTATCGCCAAGGGTATATTCGAAGCTACGTTAGAAGTACGTTAGAAAGAAGTACATTAGAAAGAAGTACATTAGAAAGAGATTTATTAGAAAGGTAGATGAGATAGTACTTTTGCCTTATTGAATGCAGTTAAAGCTGCACTGAAGTAAACCTACACTGAAGTTAAACATGTACTTAAACATGCACTGAAGTTCAACCTGCGTTAAACAAGCTTTAAACAAGATAGTCTAAACAACGTTATATTTTGATTCAAATTCAGGTCATTAAACCCAGTTTAAAAATCTAAGGAGGCTCCTGAACTTATGGCAAAGAAAGAGAAGAGTAAACGATTACAAGTTGTGATTACGGAAGAACAAGATTCATTGTTGACTAAAACTGCATATC
>CALDTA010000134.1:0-7449 GCA_937924455.1 uncultured Deinococcales bacterium | reverse complement strand
ATTGATAAAGAGTTAGAAGTCGCAAGTTATCAAGAAAAACACAGACCACAGTTTCATTTCACACCACCTGCTATGTGGTGTAACGACCCAAATGGTTTAGTTTATTTTGAAGGTGAATATCACCTTTTTTATCAGTATCATCCTGAGAGTATGGTTTGGGGACCTATGCACTGGGGTCATGCTGTAAGTACTGACTTGATTCATTGGGAACATTTACCGATTGCATTATTCCCAGACGAACAGGGTACAATTTTTTCTGGTGGTGCTGTAGTAGATAAAGATAATACCTCTGGTCTAGTACCTGGTGGTGGCTTGATAGCTATGTATACCTACCACCGTGAAGAAGAAAAGAATAACGAAACGCTACAGATTCAAACACAAGCGATTGCCTATAGTCAGGACAAGGGCAGAATTTGGACGAAGTACGAAGGTAATCCAGTCATACCAGCAGTTGCCAAAGATTTTCGTGACCCTAAAGTATTTTGGTATGAACCAGAAAACCGTTGGCAGATGGTGATTGCTGTTGGGGATGAAATGCAATTCTATAAATCAGAGAATCTTTTGGAGTGGGATTATCAAAGTAGTTTCTCTGGTGGTGAAGTTCGTGCTGTTTGGGAAGTACCTGATTTACTGCGTTTTGAGGTTAATAGTCAAGAAAAATGGGTTTTACTTGTCAGCATAGGTGAACATACTATTGCAGGTGGTAGTGGTATTCAATATTTTATAGGTCATTTTGATGGAACGACCTTTACGAGTGATGATGAAGAGATTCGCTGGTTTGATTATGGGTCAGATAACTATGCTGGTACAACTTGGACCAATGAGCCAAGTGCTAAACATATGTATATCGGCTGGATGAATAATTGGTTTTATGCAAATAAGATTCCAACTTCACCTTGGCGTGGTGCAATGACTTTGCCTAGAGAGCTTAAGCTTGAGAAGTTTGGTAGTGAACTTTGTTTAACACAGCATCCAATTGCACTTGATTCGCTTATTAGTGGGAGTAAGTCTTTTGAACCTCAAATTATTGCTGAGGCTCTAAGTATTGAACATGATGGAGTATCTTTGGCACTCAGTCTAGAAGTTGCTTTAAAAGATGCTACAGCATTTAAACTTAGTTTGTTTGAAAGTACGAGTGACGAAACTACAATTGAGTACAGTCATACTACGCAGACTTTAGTATTTACAAGACCTGTTATTGATTTAGATAAGTATCAAAGTTGTGGTGAGGTTGAAGTACCGTTATATGTGGATGGGGATTTGCTTAGGCTCGAGCTATACCTAGACCACTCATCAATCGAACTATTTGCCCATGGTCGTTCGGTAACTGCAAGGCTTTTTCCAGAGAGCCAAAGCTGTAATATGCGTTTGTCAGCTAATGATAGCTTTGAATTGAAAGAGTTGCAACTTAACACACTCAAGTCAATTTGGTAATTTAACCGCTAGATTGTTAACGACTTCCTGTTATTGAGCTTCTTTACTAATTTCAAGTTTATAAGCTGCCTTTTGACCTTCTTGAAAATTACCTACATAGATTTCAAATGCGCCTGCCTGTGCGTTTTGAATAATGACTTCAGGGTTTTTACCCTTTGTATCGTCGTTGCAGTAGAGTTGGTTGTTTTGCTTATCTAGAACAATTAAAGATGTGTCGTCGACGCTTGTTATGCTTAGGCGTAGTTGGGGGAGAGCTTGGGTTAGCTCGAGCACATGGTTGGCCTCAGCCCCAATATAGCCACGGCAAGCTTCACCAAAACGCTCAGAACCTACAAATTCGCCACCAGCATGGTCTTGCAATCTGTAAGGGTCAGGTTTGAAGTCGTTAGCTAGGCTGAGAAAGCGAAGGGCAGCTTGACTGACAGCGAAGTCACTACGATTACTTTTGTATTCCGTTAAGTAGAGTAAGTAGGGAGCTTGCACATTTTTATCGTAACTACCGATATAAACGTTGTAGCGTCCTGCTGACCAGTTTTCTGCTCGGACTTCTGGGTTGATGCCTTGTGTGTCATCATTGCACCAGATTTGGTCAGAATTTTCTTTGGTCACAATTAAAGTAGTGTCGTAATCGCTTTGGATATGAAGCCTAAAAAAATCAAAAGATGTTAAAAGCTCTACCGTATGGTCAGGGACTGGGCTGATGAATCCACGGCAATTGTTGCCGTAGCGTCTTGCTGCGTTCACAGGTCCACCAGAAACATGGCTTAAAACGTAGGGGTCTGGCAAAAAAGTTGGCGTAAGTGATACACCTCTGCCATCTTGTGCATAGCTAGCAGGCGAAATCATCAGTCCCAATAAAAACGAGCTGAGTAGGCTGATGCAAAGCTTGTCGAAAGGTTTAAACTTGAAGAGAATCACTGAACCAAATTTCCAGATCTAATAGCCAAATAAATGAGCTTAGATTCAACATATATACCTTATCTTAGAGCAATGCTGTGATACTTAGATGTAAGAAACTTGGTGTAAAAAAAACTGGTGTTAAAAACTGGTGTAAAAAAAACTGGTGTAAAAAAACGGTGCGAAAAAACTGGTGTAAAAAATTTGGATGTCTTTACAACTTGTAAAGACATCCAAACGTTAGTGTTGAAAGATGCGTTGTGTTTCTTAACGCTATTTTTTGATTTAATCCGCTAATCTACAGGAAATCAGAAACCTTCACATTTAGCGTCTAGCAGCACCTAGCAAATCACCACTATTAGCATCACGAATCCAGATAACAGGCAGGTCTGGTCGTAAAATACGCACAATCGCCCACGGATTATAGATAGTGTCTGACGTTGTAGTTGTATTTTGTAGTAGAGGTTGTGGTTCTGTATTTTCAACAAGAACAACATCTATATAAAGTTCACCAGATTCTTCGATGGCATCAACGATATCTAAGCTGTAGTTGGTATCTGGACGACTGCTTAAGAATATGCCTAGGATGGTTTCTCGCCCCAAGTTGAGATTTGGCTGGGTAGGTGGATTGAGCATTTTTGCATGGGCGACGTTCCAGATGCTTGTATAGTCAGCATCATTGGTTGCAATTTCATAGCTATTGAAGTTGCGGTCAATAGCTTCAGTCTGACCTGAAGCTAAAATTTCTAGCTGCACTCGTTTAACGGCTGTTGAGACAAGTGCTTCATCTAATGGAATACCTCTTTGTATGTAGACCTCAGTTTCACGGTAGTTTTCGAAGCCTATTGCTCTTTCAGCTTTAGTTTCTGCATTATTTGTGGGTAGCAGACCAATGACCAACGAGTCACCAAGACTTTCATAGTAACTACTTAGTGCTTGTGCTTCGCTATTGGTTAACTGTCCAAAGCCTTGAAGCTTTTCAAAACGTCTTTTTGGCGTAAGTACAGCATCAACGTTGTCAGTAACATCTGAGGTTAAGGTGAACCAGAAAAAACCGTCGTAGTAGATAACTTCGTTTAGGGTTTCGTTGGCTTTAAAGTTTATGTCACTGGTAAAGCGAGAACGGTTTGCAGTGAATGAGGCAGGACGCTGTTGTAGGGCAGTTTCTAGAAAAGGAAAGTTGTTGACATAGAGCGCTTCTGGGAAAGAAAGCTGCGGGACTTCAGTTGCTTCACTTGTGAGGCTCGAGCTCAGCGTTAGCAGTTGCCCACCCACTTCAACATTGCGAGGCTCTCCATAAAAGACAGAGTAGCGCACACCACCAGCGGCATCATAAAAGTAGATGTTATGCAAATCTAGTGGCGTGTTATTCGCTTGCTGAGGCAAACAGCCCAATAACATAAAACTGAGGAGGAGTAGACCTAGAATGCTTTTGAAAGTAGATTGGTAGGGGATTGAAGATTGAAGCATAAGAACTAGAGGAAACCTTTCGAAGTTAGTACGGTATAAAGTTAGTACTATTTTGAGCAGATTATTTATTTTGAGCAGGTTATTTCAGGGAGAAGCACTTTTTTATGAGAGGTACTTCTTCATTAAATTGCCTTTGTTAGTCGAATTATGACATTTTTTTATTAGTTAAGTATTGCTAAAACTACCATTTTGCGCTAAAAGCCATGTGTATAAAGTGAGTTTTAGTTAGGAGAATGTGGTGATTGCGTTAGGAACTGTGCTTAAAAGCTTGACAATAAACTTACAAATTCCCTCAAAAACGGTCTCAAACTAACAGTCAGTCCTAATCTGAACTTGTTACATTAAGGTATATGTTATTTCGTAATGTTAAACGACCATTCTTTTTTGTATTAGGATTACTGCTACTCGCAGTCATAGCTTTATCGCTTATAGCTTTATCACCTTGGGGTTTCAAACAAAGACAATCTGCAAGTCTTTCTGCAAATCTTTTGAATGTGACACCAACCTACAAGTTAGCGAGTCAAATCCGTTTTGACGTAATCGTGCTAGGTAGTGAGCCTGAAGGTGTCAGTGCTGCTGTTGCTGCTGCCGAGACAGGTGCATCAGTTCTCTTGCTTAGCGAAGAGCCAAGAGTTGGTGGACTTTTTGTGATGGGGCAGATGAATTCGCTTGATTTGCGAACTGAACCAGAAGTCATGCAGCGGGGTATTTTTGAACGTTGGTGGAACTTGGTTGGTCGAGGCAGCTCTTTTGATGTCAACCGTGCTGAAGCTGCCTTTCAAACCTTGCTCAATGAAGCAGGGGTTGTGGTTGGGCTAAATGGTGAGATAACACCTGTGCTCAATGCACAGGGCACGGGCATTGAATCTGTGATTTTTTCTCAACCTGATTTTGGACAGGAAAATGAGCTTTTTGCAGCGCAATACATCGACGCAACTGCGGAGGCAGATGTTGCTGCTGATGTTGGTGTGCCTTTTAGTATGGGCTTTTCGTCTATGGGCTTAGATGCTCGTATGGTCGATACACTTGTTTTTCGAATAGACAATATAGACTGGCAAGCCTTGCGACGTGGTATCAATCAACGTGGCACAAGCTACGCTGAAGTCAATGACCGTGTAGCGTGGGGGCACTTTGCAGAAAACGGACAGAGTTTAATTAAGCGCTATCAGGCACAAGAAGATGGCATCCGCTTGCGTGGCTTGAATCTTGGTTTGCAAGATGATGGCACAGTGCTAGTTAATGCTCTGCTGATACATGATATTGACCCTTTTGACCCAGCCAGTAGGGAAGAGGGCAAGGCTCGAGCCACCCGTGAAGCCGTCCGAATCATCGACTTTCTTAAAGCAGAGGGTGTACCAGGGTTTAACGCAGCAAGTTTTGGTGGGGTAGCCCAGAGTCTTTATATCCGTGAAACCAGACACATGGAAACGCTCTGTAAACTCACTGTTGATGATGTACTTGGCAATAAAGTTACCAGCAATGACATCGCAGCAGGAGGCTATCCTCTTGATGTGCAAGTGTTGACGCGTAATGACACAGGCTTTGTCTATGGTGTACCAGACGTCTATGGTGCTGAGCTATGCATTTCAGTGCCTACAATGATTGATAATCTTTGGATAGTTGGCAAAGCCGCAGGGTATGATCCATTAGCAGCCTCAAGTGCAAGGGTTGTACCTTTTGGCATGGCAGTAGCCGAAGCTGTTGGTGTAGCTGCTGTTCGTGCTTTGCAAGCAGGCTATAGTCCACTAGAGCTTGCGAGTAATGCAGATGAAATTGCAAATCTGCGTGCAACCTTAAAGCAGCGTGGCGCATATTTTGCTACAGTGAGAAACCGACCACCTACAGGTCCTTACCAACATACAAACTTTGAGGCCTATAAAGTCATGCGAAGCCGAGCTTTAGCACTTGGTGGTTACAACAATCAGCCAAAGTTAGATGAAAAAGTAAAATCAATAGGCTATGTCTATTTGCTTAGCAATGTCGCTAAACGCTTTGCAGGTGACGCCTTTTTAGGTCAATCGCTGATTGCAGCCTATCCAGATTCAAGCACTAGGTTAAGTTCTACGCAAGCGCTGGACATTACAAAAGAAGCACTTTGCTTAATTGATTATTGTAATGATGGTGATCTTGAACGCTTATTACCTGCTAAAGCATTGCAACTTAGTCCAGAAGTGACTAGGGGGCAGATTTATGAGTTGGCTGCTGGCGTTGCTAGTCTTTTGAAGTAGGGTTTGCTAGATTTTCTGCTAGACTTTTTTTCTAGATTTTCTTTCTGGTCATCTCGCCCCACTGCCCACGCTTGCCCCAGACTTGAAAGGACGCTACAAAGCGTTCGAAGGCAATGACTTGTCTGTAACCGAAGTTTTCTAAAATACTTGCCGAAAACAAGATAAATCTATCTTTGAGTTTAGGGTAGCGAGCTAGTAAAAAGACTTCAATTGCAAATGAGGCAATTGAAATTAGTACCGCAGTCAGAATAGTAAGTGTTAAGAAGAGAATGGCAAAAGCCCAGTTGATGTTTCCACTGGCGATTAAGTAAATCAAAATGCCATAGCCTAAGACTTCTATAATAGGTGCAATTGCTTCAAAAAGGAAGAAATAGGGCATGGCAACTAAGCCGATGCGCCCGTACTTTGGATTTAAGAAGATGTCTTTGTGAATCCAGAGGCTTTCCCAAAGACCACGCTGCCAACGGTTGCGTTGTTTACGGAGTGTTTTCCAATCATCAGGAACTTGTGTCCAGCACATAGGCTCCATGACAAAATCAATTTTGTAAGGCTTTTTCTTTTCTAGTGCATGACGGTGTAGTCGTACTGCCAGTTCCATGTCTTCACCGATGGTGTCATGTAGGTAGCCACCCATTTCGATGACGTCATAGCGTTTAAAGACGCCAAATGCGCCAGAGATAATCACTAGCATATTGAGCTGTGCAAAGGCACTGCGACCTGTCAAAAAGGCTCTGGAATATTCGACTACTTGAAAGCGCTCGAGCCATGTCCGTGGTACCTTAATATCTGAAATCAGTCCAGATTCTACTTTGGCATTATTCACTGGGCGAATCGTTCCACCTGCAGCAACAAGATTATCATCTTCTACAAAAAGGCGTGCTGTGCGAACAAGCGCTTCAGCATCTAGTAAACTATCAGCATCTACAGCACAAAAGAGCGGATACTTTGCAAACTGCAGACCGACATTGAGTGCATCTGCCTTACCACCATTTTCTTTGTCAATCACTACAAGGTTAGAAAAGAGCAAAGACCTATATACATGTCTAACAGGCTGCGTCTTGAGCGACTTGTGACCGTAATCTGGAATTTCTACAAGTTGATAGTTTTCAATCAACACATCCAGAGTTGTATCTTTAGAACCATCATTGACAGCGATAACTTCAAACTCTGGATAGAAGAGGTTTAAAAAAGACAGTAGAGAAGCGTTGATAGTGGCTTCTTCATTGTAAGCAGGTACTAAGATAGATATTGGTTTGTAGAAATGCTGTTCTAATAAGTCCTTAAGCGCCAGCGTTTCGCTACGTCGGAAATTTCTTGCAAATTGCTTTGATGCCAATAGAAGTGAGATGGCATAGGTCAAATTCAGAATAACAAAATAAAGCAGCACAAATGCTTGGAGTACTAGTAAGATTGTGTTGAA
>CALDTA010000133.1:0-7581 GCA_937924455.1 uncultured Deinococcales bacterium | reverse complement strand
TCAACAATTTGAAGTAAAGGCTTTGTTTTCGTCACCTAGTCGAGTCGCAGGTGAGGTTTTGGTACTCGAAGAGCCACTGAGTTTTTGGGGTGGCTTTGATTTGGAAACTGGGAGTATTTGCGATCAGAATCATCCGCAGGTGGGGACGGTATTGACCAACAAGGTGCTTGTGTTGAGGAGTGGAAGGGGCTCGAGCTCCGCCAGCTCTGTCTTAGCCGAGTCTATCCGCAGTGGTGTCGGACCCTGTGCCATTCTTATGAAAGACCCCGACGCAATTTTGGCACTTGGTTCGATTGTGGCAGCCGAACTTTACGATTTGTACTGTCCTGTAGCTGTAGTGGATGAAGAAAACTGGCAAAGTTTGCTAAATGCTAAGCAAGTAGCTATTGAGGTATTAACACAGGATGACCGAGCTATTTTGCAACTTCTTAATTAGTTGAAGTAGTGCTCATTTGGGGCTTGTAAAGCACATTATTCTCATACTCTATATATTCTTTAATTATGTATTGAAACAACAGCCTTGAAAGTCCGAAATTTACCGTGTTACAAACAGATTAAGGTACGTTAACAGTTGCTCATAAGATTATACCTATAGGGATTTATAGTTTTGAGGTTATGCCTGAATAGAGTAGTTAAACATCAGTATGAGATGGCTTTAGGATGTTGTGGGGATGTCTGAATAAAAGATTTGTTTGGTGACTATTTATTTCAAATTTATCTACATATGAATTAATGCGATAGAAAGGGAGTTTTATTATGAATCTAAAAAGAAAATTTATTGAAAGCCTTTTGGTCATTTCAGCATTGCTAATGAGTTTTGGCTTTGCACAAGAGTTTATTACGATTGCGACACCACAAAATCCAGAGATTGTAAATCAACTTAAGCCAATCGTGGACGCTATTAATGAGAATAGCTCTAGCTACCAACTAAGACATGTGTCGATACCTGGCGATTTTCAAGCTTATGTAAAATCAGAGGTTGATTATGGTCAAGGCGCTGATATTTATTGGGTAAACCAGCAAGAGATGTCACTTGCACTGCAAGATAACTTCCAAGCTTTAAACATGTGCATGGCACATGAAGATCGCTACACCGTTGGTGATATGAGTGATTATCATTCTCAGATTATTGAGACTGGCGTTATCAACCAAATTATGTATGGTCTGCCTGTGCGCTCGAGCCCGATTGTTGCTTTCCTCAATGTTGACTTGTTCAATAAAGCAGGTGTGGAACTACCAAGCAGATATTGGAATTGGAATGACTTTCAGCAAATTGCCCAAAGTTTAACAGGTGATGCTAATGGTGATGGCTTTGTGGACCAGTGGGGCTTTGTGGCAGATGGAAGTCCACCACCACAGATGTTTGTTTGGCAAGCGGGTGGTGAAGTTATTAGCCCTTACTTTGATGAAGTACCCATTGATTCAGAAGAAGCAATAGCTGCACTAGACTTTTATCGCAGTTTTGCGCCTGCTCGCCAGCGTTTAGCAGCAAATGCATCTAGTGAGTTGCTCTTTAGAGCAGGGAGTCAGGCTATCTACTTTGGGAGTGCTGCTAAGGACTATTCAGCAGTAGGTAATATTGCAATGCAGCAAGTGCCTCGTCATCCAAAAACAAATAGCAATGTAACTTTTGCATGGACTGAGCTTTTAGCTATTTCAAGAAATGCTACGCATCCAGCTGTTTGTGATGTTGTGCAAGACATTGCTGATGCTGTACACGTGACAATGGGTGAATCTCCACGCATTTCACATGCAACTCCTGAAATCTATGGTGATTTTAATCCTTCAAAAAGAGCTTATGCAGAAGTGGTGCTAAATTCTATGCAGCAGATGCGTAGTCCAAAAGTCTTTGAAAGTCAGTCTGATTTTTATAGCATATTCTGGACAAATCTTGTAGCTTCGATGATGAGTGGTGACATCACTATGTCAACTGCTGAATTAGTTGAGCTTGTTAAACCGATGCTAGAAAGTCATTTACCGCCACCGTTTTAAACTGGCATTCTAAACTGGCATTTTATTTGTTGGCAGTCTAAAATCATCATAATTAATGTGTTTGCACTCATATTCATTGAGCTCAAATAAAGGTTCAATATTATGTGTTATAGAGAAGACGTTATAACTTTTGAGGTCGCTGACAAGCGACCTCTTGCGTTGTTTTTACCTTGTATTTTTACCTTGTATTTTTGGATTGTTTTTTGGAGGCAGATTATGAATGTATTAGCAAAGAGTCTTTTTATTGCCGCTTTACTCGTAAGTATTGCGCTAGCCCATCACTCTCACAACTCCTTTGACGAAGGTACATTGGTTGAGCTGAGTGGCATAGTTGAAGAAATCAACTACAGAAATCCGCATATTGAAATCGTTTTGCGTGTAGGCGTAGATGATCCTGAGACAGAAGAAGTCGAAAGTGTGCTCTGGGAAATAGACACTGTTTCTGCAACAGGTGCAAATCGCCACAAACTCTACCGAGACACAATTGAAGAAGGTGATCCTTTAAGAGCCTATGGTTGGCCGCTAAGTAATGGTGAACCAGTCATTTATGGTGGTAGGCTAGTCATGTTTGAAGACCCAGAAGCAGCAATTGAAGCAGAGCAAAGCTTTATCAGAGAAGAATTGTCTGAAGGCTTCGTAGTTGTTGAATCAGTTGAAGATGGTAAGACAATTATTCCTTTAGATGAAGTTGTTATTGAGACTAGTAATGATGAAGCTAGCAGTGATGAAGCGAGCAGGGATGAAAGTGCTGATGATGATTTAAGTGCTGAGTCTGAAGTTCAAGAAGCTAATTTCTCAACAAGAACGTTTATGTTTCGTCAAACACTTTGGTGATACTGGTGATACTGGTGATACCAAGTTAAACAAAGTTAAACAAAGTTAAACAAAGTAGATAATGAGGACACGAATTTGTGTCCTCATTTTTTTGTGCTTCATGTTTAGTAGACAGCCTATAGCTAGGTTTTCGTTCGTGGAAACGCTGTCATGTACGTTTCGACCTTGAGCGGAATGCACCCTTCGTGAGATTTTTTGTTGAAGTATAGACATAGTTATGATATAAAAATAAGGTTGTCAAAGTTCAAGTTCGTGATGAAAAAGTAGTTTTTTTGTTAAAGAAATCTGGGAATCATTAGCAATGTATGTCACTACCTTTTATCTTGAATATAGGCAGCAACTATATCGATAGATTTTGGGAGAGTGGATGTTTCAGGTTAACTTTTTCGTTAAGTTCTTATTAGTTTTAGTCGTTAGTTTTGCTGGTCTTGTAGCGTTTGCACATCACTCAGCACGTGGTTTTGACTCCAATAGACATATTGATTTAGAAGGTCGAGTGATTGAACTAGACTATCGTAATCCTCATATTGAAATGAAGATTCACGTTGGTGTAGATGATCCAACAACTGCTGAGTTAGAAGGTGTGGTTTGGGACGTTGAAACTGTCTCAGCAACGACTGCACATCGTCATGGTATCTATGCAGATTCACTAAGAGTTGGTAACCCTCTGAGAGTCCGTGGTTGGGCAGCAAAAGATGGAGACCCAGAAATTTTTGTGAGTTCTATCACCCTTTTTGATGAACCTGAAAAAGTACTTTTAGTATGGCAAGAAGGTGCACAAGCTGGTACGTTAGCTTCTGATGCAAACGCTGTCAATACGCAGGTAGCAGATAACGGTGCAGACGCTACTATGAAGGTCGCTGTACCTAAGATTGATAGCTCAGTGCTACTAAAAGTTAAGACCTACGTTTTAAGAGATAGATTACATTAAAACACGATTTTTGCTATCGGTTTTACGTTTTTAGCTAGTTTATGCTTTTAGTTTATACTTCTAGTTTATTCTTACAGTACGATGCTACCTGAGATAACAAAAAATGATGGAAATTATTAATTTATTAGAAAATAATGCAATTGCTGAAGTTGTACGTAGCTCACTTTGGGCCTATCCACTTCTAGAAAGTGTTCACTTGATAGGACTTGCCTTTGTGGTGGGAGCAGTAGCTATGTTGGACTTAAGACTTGTGGGTTTTTCGAAAGCTTTACCTGTACGTGGTTTGGCTGGGCATGTATTGCCGTGGGTGCGTCTTGCATTTATTCTGGTGGCTATTTCAGGATTTTTGCTTTATATGTCTGATGCTGGATATTACACCTTTAAAGCTGTGTTTTGGGTCAAGATTGGTTTGATTGTTATTGCTGGTTTGAATGCCTTCTTGTTTCATAGAGGGATTTATAATCAAGTGGATAGTTGGGGGGGCAGCCCGCCAGCTCGAGCCCGATTTACAGGCATAATCTCATTACTAGTTTGGATGGGTGTGATTGTCGCAGGTAGATTACTAGCGTATCTTTAATTTAAATTACATATGTATTTTTGAAAGGTGTTTGCACAGCGCAAACACCTTCTTTTTTGTGGATTTGCCTCTAAATATGCAGTGTCTAAATATGCATATGCAGTGTCTAAATATGTGGTGTCTAAATATGCAGTGCTTTTTCAAAACTAACTAAAGCTGCAAAAAGCTCTTGCCAAGCAGTTTCATCTTTTGGCTTTGCCCAGTTATAACCGATAGCTTGCCAATTAGTATCATCTGGGTCTAAACCCAAAGCTATAATGTAGTCTGCTCCGCAGATAAAGAACTGTGATTTGTAAGGTAAAAGATAGCTGCTTTCTTTGTCGAGTAGTTGTTTATCGAGTGCTTCTTTCGCGGTTTCATAACTGCCATACCATTCATTTAAAAACCCACCACAACGACTAGGGTAGAGATTTACCTTAGGGTGTAGACTATCTAAAGTCTGTTTTAGCTCTGCCCATGATTGAAAATTTTGCTCGAGTGCAACAACAGTGAGCGCATGTTTGCGTTGTAAACTGTCTTGCTGAGCAATGATTTCTTCAGTTGAATTGTCTTTGAATTGGGGAAGACGCTGAAAACGTTTTGCAGCATTGGTAGACTTTTCGACATCATCAGATTTCAGATGTTTAAAAAGAATAGATGCACGTATTCTATATTCGCTGGTTGTAGCACTTCTAGTATTTTGGGTACTGTTGGACATAACAGAATCCTTTCTATGTATCATCCGACCCACTGCTAAAGATATAAAGCTAAAGATGTAAAAAAGTTCTGTAAATTGTTGTGTAAACTGAAAAGGGTGAAATCCTCTTTTGTGGGTATAGGCATCCCTTTGAGACCTAGAAAGTACTATAGAGGATTTAGTCATTTATGACAAGTGCTGATAATATGTATGAGTGTATTAGAAGTTGGTTTTGCCTAATGATTTATATTATTCTGAGTGTAGTATAGCAAAATGAGGAAACGCATTTTTTGCGTGCAAGAAGGGGATTCCATGGTGTCTTTCAGATTAGTATATATCGAGATGGGCAAGGAAAATAGATTGCTTGTGAAAGTTTATGACAAGCTGTTTGTTGCTAGCCCTGACCACCATTGAGTACAAGATTGAAGCCTGTGATGTAACTGGCTTCATCACTAAGCAAAAAGCTAACACCGTTTGCTACTTCTTCTAAGCTGCCGTAGCGACGCATAGGTACTGTATTAATCATGTCTTGCTCAACAACTTTAGGGTCTTTGTCAAAGTATTGTGTATGAGTTGCTGCTTGTAATTCTGTTTGTCTTGTCCACATAAAGCCAGGACCAATTAAAGAAGGGGAGATGGCATTCACCCGTATATTGTGTGGTGCTAGGTCTTTGGCTGCTGTCTCAGTCATACCAACAACTGCAAATTTTGAAGCAGCATAAGCGAGCATATTGGGTGGACCTGAAACACCAGCATAGCTAGCAGTATTGACAATAGCTCCACCACCCTGTTTACGCATGTGTTCAGATGTTGTTTTAAGCACATGAAAGACCCCAGTAATATTGATGTCTACAACTTTTTGAAAGTCTTCTGTAGGATACTGATCTGTAGTTGTAAAGAGTCCTTGATAGCCAGCATTATTAAAGAGCATATGGATTTGACTGACTTCATTTTCCATTTGCCCTATGCTAGTTCTAACTGATGTTATATCTCGAACGTCAGCTATGTAAGTGTTAGCGTCCGCACCTGTGTTTCGTATTTCTTTAGCGACAGCTTCCGCTTTTTCTTGAACATTATCTAATAGGAGAATCCTTGCGCCAGCCTCAGCTAAGCGAAGTGCGGTAGCTCTGCCAATATCTCCGCCACCACCTGTGATGAGAATGTTTTTATTTGAGAAGTTATAGGTTGCTTTAGCCATAGTGGTATCTTACACGGTAGTATTTTACACAGCAGTATTTTTACACGGTAGTATCTTACACAGCAGTATTTTACACGGTAGTATTTCACACAGCAGTATTTTACTGAACAACCCCCTCCTTTTGCAAAGAGGGGGTTGGGAGAATTTGTGTTTTCAGAATTCGAGTTGTTACAACTCAAATTGTATTTTCATGCGGTTGTCATCGTACTGAGCAAGGTGTAAGCCTTCTTGAAATTCTGATAGTGGTAGAGAGTGAGAGATGAGTGGAAGAAGCTGAATACCACCACCTCGAACCATTTCGATGCTTTCATTGAATGTCTTATTGAGGGCAAAGCTACCAATGATTTTTAAGTCTCTACGGAAAATATCAGCTGGGCTAACAGACATAAAGGCATCGTCTGGTGCAACACCAAAGACCCAGACTGTTCCTGCTGGACGCACATGTTTGAATGCACCTTCAAGCACTTTAGGTACGCCTGTTGCATCTGCTACGACATCGTACTGGGTGGTCATGCTACTGAATTCTTCGGCTAAGTAAACTTCATTTGCTCCGAGCTGCTTGGCAAGCTCTAGACGCGCAGGAGCAATGTCAATCATAGTCACTGAAGCTGCACCAGCCCGCTTTACTGCTTGCATCATTAAACAGCCCATTGGTCCTGCACCAAAAATGGCCATAGTACTACCAGCTTGAATCTGTACTTGTTTGAGCCCCCAGACTACACAAGCTAGTGGTTCAATTAAGGCTGCTTCTGCAAATGAGATATCGCCAATGTTAAATACTGATCCTTCTGGAATAGTGACGTATTTAGCAAAACCACCATCTCTGTTGACACCTACAACACCAAGGTTTTGGCACTGGTTCTGTTGGTTGCGTTGACAGTTATAACAATAGTTGCAAGGAATGTTCGGGTCAGCAGCAACACGATCGCCTACTTTGAATTGAGTAACCTTATCACCAATAGCAGCAACAACACCGCTAAATTCATGACCAGGAACCATTGGGAATTTGGCAAGTGCATATTCACCTTTGAGGATGTGAATATCAGTACCACAGATACCAGAATTTTTTACTTCAATCAGTACTTCATTTGCAGCAGGCTCAGGTTTTGCGATTTCAGTGACTTGTGTTTGGTTGGGTGCAATGATTTGTGCAGCTTGCATAGCTTCTGTAGCATTTGATATGGCACTCATTTTACTGCTCCCATCGTTAATCCAGTGACCAGTTGTTTTTGTGCCAACCAGCCAGCTATAAGTACGGGGATAACAGCTGCTGTAACTGCAGCTGACATTTTTGCAAGATATAATTCACCCTGAGCAGCTTTAAAAGTAGAAACGTATATTGATAGTGGTGCAGCTTCAAGTGTTGAAGTAAG